>CBFHVV010000020.1:0-45117 GCA_965658965.1 Croceimicrobium sp. | reverse complement strand
TAAAGATCTATACTTGATGCTTTGATTTGTAGTTCCATTTTGAAAATTAGTACTGTTTACTGCCCCATCCTTAGTATTACGAGAAATGACAACACGCTTGGGTAGCTGCACGCCTAAAGGAAAAATAACCTTAAACCCAAAGCTAATTAAAGCCCTTAAAGGCTGTATAGAATATGTAATCGTGCATGAACTCTGTCATTTGATTCATCATGCCCACACCCAGAAGTTCATGGATTTACAAACTAAAGAAATGAAGGATAGGGGAAAATGGAAAACAAAACTGGAAAGCTTATTAGCATGAGAAAGCCAATCCTATTTCTAACTACATCCAAGAAGCTAGTTTAATTTATTTACACGCAGATTATACCCACTAAACTAATTGCATGAAGGATAAAAACAACTTAAAATGCCCCGCTTGTACTTACAGCGCTTATTCACATTGCTTAGGCTACCGAGGCACTTATTGCGAGCCTGTGGTCTGCAATAGTTGTTCTCGCATTTACGATGTAAACACCGAGTTTTGTGGAGAGCCAGAGGAGGTCAATCAATGCCAGCATTGCAAGACTTACGATTATAAAGACTGGGACCAAGAGAAGAGGCCCTGCCCTAAATGTGGGGTAAAAATGGAGGTGATAGGCGAGGAGTGGTCTTAGTTTTGGAGCTAAGTTTAGGGCTTTAATGGGTAGTTGACAGATAAAGCCTTTACCAAGCATTTAGCTAAGATTTCTCTTTAAGGCAAACCTTTATTAATTAGGTCAGGATAATTTCCTGTATCAAGCAAAACGCTATTCCCTCTAAGCTCAGCTTAAACCTCATATCTCCCTAAAAAGCCCCTTCAGAGGCCTAAATATTATTCTAGTGGACTACTAAATACGAACTACTAAATTCTCAGTACCCTTCCTCTCTCGTCTCGTCAAAAAAAAAGACCGCCCAAAACGGACGGCCTTTCAAAAAAAACTAGCTTAAAAACTAAAGGGGCTCATTGGCAGGAGGATCATCCCCATCATCTTCGGGATCAGAGCCATTATCGCTTCCATCCCCACTAGGCGGATTGCCTTCACTAGCATCACTATCCGTATCGGCATCATCAGCAGCGCTGCCTCTACTCATGCCACTTAATTTTGGAATCACTCGCGCATTATTAAAGGCATTGAAAAACACCGGTGCGATATCCGTAAAATAACGCATCAAGAAGTCTAATTCCTTTCTCAAGAACTCCATAATCTCACGGCTTAACCTAATAATCTGCTCCGTTGTTTCACCAAGCAGGCGACGACGTTCCGCAGGGATTAGTCCCTTTTCCTTAAAAATTAGAATTTGCGCTTTGGCTTTCTCCACTAAATCGCTGGCAGTATCAAAAGCCTCCAGCTCTGTTTCATATTGATCGGTATAGGCCACAATATTCTCGGCTAAAGCCAAGGTTCTTTGCCCATTCATACGTTCAAAGCCCGCAACGGTAAAATCAGTCACCATCGCCAAAGTATAATCCTTGTTTTTTCGGGCCACTAGACGTAAATAAGCACCTAACATTCCAATAATCAGGGCAAATTCACTGCGTAACTCCGCTTTAATACCCCCAAAAGGCTGCTTCAACAATTGCTTGCGCTGTACTAATTCACGCATTTTTGTTTCATAAGCGCTCAGGCTGGCAAAGCTTTCAATAAACTCGGGCATCTCTTGCCACTTTTCTTTGTGGGTGTCTGCAACTTTTACTACCGCTTGTAACATGTAAAGACGGTTTCTTTCTGTCTTTTTCATAACAATTCATTTTTTAATTATTATGGCTGCAAGATGAATGACCCTCCCTGAGAACTCTTCTCAAATTTGAGAATTAGACCCCACTATTTTTCTCATTTTTGAGAAAGACCAATGCCTACGCTACTTTCCCAGCACATTTTTTCAAGCTAAAAACCGTCTTTTTTTCACAAGCTTTCTTTTTTTCATTTGTTTCATCCCTATTATTCCCAATTAAGCTCCTTTATTTAACGTGAGTTCGACGTAAAATTAGGCCTCAGACCCATTTCTAAAAAGCGGTTTTCCACGCCTCAACATTATAGTCGCTTCATCCCTCAAGTGAAGCTCTAAATGTCGGTCTTCTCACACCGCTTTTCGACCAAGCAACAGCGCGCACCGACCAAGCAACATTAGGTGCCGACCATGGCGCAAGCCTCGCCGACCAGCTCGCAGCCCTTTTCGGGCAATTCCCACTAGTATTCGACCAAATAACAGCCTAGTCAGTAAAGTAACCTTGCCTCTCCGACCATCCAACATCAGTTGATCGATTAATTAACAATCATTTTCCGATGCTTTCACATAAGGTCACCGACCAAGCAACACATTGTCTCCGACTACCCAAGCACAACTCACCGACCATCCCACACCTTATCACCGACCAATTACAGCCAGTAACACACCAATTACAGCCCTCGCCGACCATTTACACTTGGTCTCAAACCACTTCGCATGCCATCTCACACTTTATAACAAGCACTCACCGACCACACAACACCTTAGCACAGGGCAATTACAACACATCCCTCACTTAGTAGCAAGCTATCTCAGACCATACCACAAGCCTTCACCGACCAATATCACCTGCTCTCTCACTATACCTCAGGCTCTCACCGACCTTGTCACGCACACTCACCGACCATCATACCATAAGCCACCGACTATTGCACAAGCACCGCCGACCATGCATCGCTAAGCCAAGGGCTATTCCCTCTTAATCAGTTCTTTAGTAATATACTAGTCCTTTTGTACCCATGTAACTCATAGCATCCCTCTATCTGCTCTTGCTCTTGCTCTTGCTCAAACTCTTGCTTTTACTTAGCCTATCGTCATGCTGAGAGAAGAGTTTTCCCTTGGCAAACCAAGAAGATTTGATGACATTTAGCTTGGAATCATATAAACGAAGACTCATATTACAATCTAGTCTGATTCCTTATTAGTAGGTTCTGCGGCCTCAATTAAGAACGGAAATTAAATTTCATTGAAGTTCTTGAACTCAGCTCGAAGAGCATAGCGACGAGCTCACAAACTCCTTAGAAAGTATACAAACTGTTTGTAACCGAAGAGCGTAGGGATGAGCTCACAAACTCCTTAAAAAAGTATACAAACTGTTTGTAACTGGAGCGCAGCGGAACTCACAAACTCCTTAAAAAAATAAACAAGCCGTTTGTAACCAAAAACAGAACTTAAAGAAATCTTGATGTGCTTTACCACAAAGAGAATTGCTGCTTGGAAAAACAACAGATTATAATAGATATCGTGGTTATAAGCCGCAGCTGCCGCAGCTTTAAGCCCTCCGCGCACCCGCAGCGCTCTCTGCGTTCCAAAATCAGGCAGGTTCATAAACCCTCTATGCTCTTGCTCAAACTCTTGCGTGGTTTTCCGCGCACCCGCTGCGTTCCCTGCGTTCCAAAACCAAAACCAGGCAGATTCAAAAACCAGTTTTCACTTTAAAAACCAAGAAGATTTGATAATACACGGCCTAGAATTAGAAAGTGAATCCGTAAATGCTAACTCATTTCAGTAGTTGCATAATAGATGGTTAGCTTAAATAACTTTAGAGAGCCTTTGAAAATGGTCTTTTAAAGGCTCCATAGTTAAATCAATGAATTACTGAAACCTTAAAATTGAATACTCCTAAACTAGATCCCGTGCTAGCCGAAATGTGTTGGCATGCGCCTCAATAATGTCGCTAATTTTATTGCTATAGCCACCTCCCATAGAAATACTAAGAGGTATTCCTAAGTTTCGAGCACTTTCTAAAACATACTGGTCGCGGCTTTTACAGGCTTCTCTACTTAGTGCTAAGCGGCCAAGTTTATCACTAGCTAAAACATCAACGCCACTTTGATAGAAGATAAAGTCGGGCTTAAACTCCTTCAGTGTTTGCGGTAGGAATTGCTTTAGTTTACAGAGATATTCTGGGCCTTCACATTGATCCGCTAGAGCGAGGTCTAAATCAGAGCGCTCTTTATGTAAAGGGTAATTTTTAGCACCGTGCATGGAGAAAGTGAAAACGCGATTTTCAGCGGCCATAATCTCTGCGGTACCATTGCCTTGATGTACATCGAGGTCTAGGACCAATATTCTCTGTGCTTTTTGACGGTCAAGCAAATAGTGAGCGGCAATGGCGATATCATTTAAAAGACAAAAGCCTTCGCCACGATTAGTGTATGCATGATGTGTGCCGCCGGCAATGTTCAGCGAAACCCCATATTCTAGTGCATAAAGGGCAGTTTCTATAGTCCCTTGATTAATCCGCCTTTCCCTTTCTACCAATTTAGCGGAGAGTGGAAAACCCGTTCGTCGCTCTTCCGCGCGACTGAGTTTAAGCTCTTTGAGTTTCAGCCAGTACTCAGCATCGTGGGTGCGCAAGATCTGCTCTTCACTCAGTAAGCCAGGACTGAAAAAGTTCTCTTTCGTACAGGTCCCTTCGTAAAGAAGTTGCTGGGGCAGCAAAGAATATTTTTCCATGGGGAAACGGTGTCCTTTCGGAAGGGGATGATGGTATATAGGATCGAATGCAATTTTTAGCATAGGGAAAATTAGCGATAATTAAATTCAGCGAAAACGGTTAGAGCATGGCAATTTACTGGAAATTGAAAAAGGCCAAAAGAACTAAATCTTTTAGCCTTTATTGTGTGGGTAAAACTTAATTCGCAAGATCGTCTTTGTAAATGCCTTAGGCTTTTCGTCAGTTAATAGTAGCTCCTGCTGTGTTTTTTCGAAGTACTATAAAAATAGTCATTTTTGTAGTAAGCTTAGATGCAGTAAATAAGTTAGTTAAGGAATACGCCATTTTTTTAGCTAAATTCTAAATCAGTTCATTTTCAGGCGCTAGAATAGTGAATGCAGTTAATTTGTTCTTTTGTGAAAAAAGAATGAAATCAAAATTATGGCTGCTCAGTGCTCTACTATTTAGTGCTGGCCAACTGAAGGCTGGTTTGGGTACTAATACCGACACCCTAGTCAATTCAATTAATTCCTCTAGTTTTTCATATGTCGTGGAATTGGGCAGTAATGGCATAGGGCTCCACTATGGTTTGAAAATAAGTCAAAGCTTTACCGTCCGCACCGGCTTTTCATTTTTGCAAATCAATGACATAGATTGGCAGCCGAACAATACTAGCTTAGCGACTAAAGGGAAGCTAACATCACTACAGTTAATGGCTTTATTAGAGTTTCAAGCGAAAAAGACAGATAAGTTTAAATGGACTTTGGGAGTCAGCCACTTTGATAACCTTAGCCTCATCGGGTATAATGACTATAATTTCGCAAATCAGGCATATAACTCTTGTGTAGAGGTTTCTTATTATGGTTTAACCCCCTACATTGGTTTAGGGTTCGGGCAATTGGTGCCCACTAAAGCTATTGGCTATTCTGTAAATATTGGTGTATACTACATCGGTAAGCCCAGCATTAATGTAAGCGACCAAAGTAAAAGTGTTTTTAGCGATTATAAGGAGGTCCAGAGTTTTAGAACAAGGCTTAGTCGTTATACTATCTATCCACATATATCAATCAGCCTAAGTTTGCGGCCTTAATTACCGCAAACATGCTTGAAACTGCTTTTCTAAGCTTTTCAATATTTTCTTCACAGATTGATCTACCGCTGCATCATTGAGGGTTTTTTCCGCGTGGCGAAATACAAAACTCATCGCGTAAGATTTTTTACCCGCCGGTAAGTTTTTCCCTTGATACACATCAAACAAATTAATTTCCTTTAGCAAATTGCCTCCGGCTTTTTGGCTTGCTTGGCGCAAAGATGCGTAGCTGGTAGCGCTGTCTACCAAGAGTGCTAAATCGCGGCGCACGGCAGGATACTTGGCTAAGTCATCCATCACAATTTTTTTCCGCTTAGCAATTTTACTTAAAGCGGTCCAGTTAAAGTGAGCATAAAAGACCGTACTCTTCACTTCTAGTGACTTGCTTATTTTCTGGTTGACCTGACCGAGGCTTAAAATTTCTTTATTCCCTTGTTGTAGGCTTATACCTTCTGTAAATAAGGGATGGCTTAGTGCATCCTCTTTTAAACCACTTATCCCTAGGCGTTCAAGTACTTTTAAGCAATTTGCTTTTAAAGTGTAAAAGTCACTTTCTTCAGGGGCTTTTTTCCAGTTTTCGGGCTTGTCTTTACCACTAATCCAAATTCCTAGGGCTTCGTCTTCTTGATATTTTTCACCGTCGAGCTTATACTCTCGGCCAAATTCAAAGAGTGCGATATCACTGCGCTGTCTTTTGCTGTTGTAGGCGATGGCTTCTAAGCCACCAAAAAGTAAGCTTTGGCGCATTACGGCTAAATCCTGACTTAAAGGATTTAACATTTTAATGCTTTCCTCTGCTTTAAAACCAAAATCATCGTAATAAGAAGACTTGGTAAGCGAGTTATTCATCATTTCATTAAAGCCCAAGCTGGCCAATAAGTTGCTTATCACTTCTCTTTCGCGGCTATCGTCTTTGGGATCTATTTTAGCAACCGAAATACGCATGGGACCATCGTAGGGAACGGCATTAAAACCATAAATTCGTAAAACCTCCTCTACAACATCAGCTTCTCTTTGCACATCGATGCGATAAGTGGGGATTTCTAAATTTAATTGGTCATTCGCTTCTGAAATTATACGGATATCCAAGCTTTGCAGTATGCTGCGCACCAAGTTGGGCTCAATACTATGGCCGATTAAAGTATTCATTCGCTGCAGGTCCAGTACCACATTATTGGCTTCAATGCGATGGGGATGAACATCTTTAATGCTCATAGATAGTTCGGCTTCGGCTAATTCAATCATTAGGCTCGCCGCACGTTTTAAGGCATACATAGTCATTTCGGGGTCTACGCCTCTCTCGTATCGGAAGGAAGAATCGGTATTTAATCCGTGTCGTTTGGCACTTTTACGTACGCTTACGCTATTAAAGTAAGCCGCTTCTAAAAATACACTGCTTGTTTCTTGGCTTACCCCAGAATTAAGGCCGCCATAAACCCCCGCTAAAACCAGAGGCTTTTCGGCATCACAAATCATTAAATCCTTCGCGCTTAACTTCAGCTCGGCACCATCAAGGGTCGTGAAAGCTTGTCCTTCTTCGGCATTCTGCACATTAATTTGTGCACCACTTATTTTAGCAGCATCAAAGGCATGCAAAGGGTGACCCGTTTCGTGCAAAACGTAATTGGTAATGTCCACAATATTGTTTAGTGGCTTTAAGCCAATCGCGCGCAGTCTATTTTGCAGCCAGTCTGGAGAATCTTGTACCTTAACATTAGTGAGGCTTAAACCACAATAACGATAACAAGCTTCCTCATTTTTTATATTAATCTTTACTTGCAGTGCCTCGCTGCTGTCGTTTAGCGGGGCCAAAGAAGGAAGGTTAAGGTCTAAATGTCCTCCGTCATAGCGCAGAATGGCTGCTCTTAAATCTCGTGCTACACCATAATGCGACATCGCGTCGGTACGGTTAGGAGTAAGGCCAATTTCGAAAACATAATCACTTTCAATATTATAGTATTCTGCCGCTGCTTGTCCTATCTGCGCATCTGCCGGAAGGACTTTAATGCCTTCGTGACTTTGCCCGAGGCCTAATTCGTCTTCAGCGCAGATCATGCCCTGTGACACTTCGCCTCTAATTTTACTTTTCTTAATAGTAAAGGAATCTTCCTCCATGTAAATTTCGGTGCCAACAGTGGCGACCAAAACTTTTTGCCCTGCCGCAACATTAGGCGCTCCGCATACTATAGAAAGTAACTCTTCTTGGCCAATATTTACGGTGGTTACTTTAAGCTTATCGGCATTACTGTGCTTTTCACAAGTAAGTACCTCACCAATAACCACTCCGTGCAAGCCACCTTTTATCGTGTCAATTTGCTCCAAGCCTTCTACTTCTAAGCCAGTATCGGTTAAAAGTTCAGAAACTTTTTCTGCAGGTAAATTAATATTTAGGTATTGCTTAAGCCAGTTGTACGAAATCTTCATGCCTTTATCGAATAAGGCGGCAAAGGTAATTTTTCGAGGCCTAATCGACAGCTATTCTTCGCCGCTTTTGTGAATATTTCCCCTATAATTTGTCTTATACTGCTCGTATTCTTGCTCTTTATGGTGGTCTTCGCCCAGATAGGTGATTAATACTTCAAAGGCCTTCGCATCCATATAGCCCGGCACCGGTTGAATGAGATTAAGTTCCTCGTCTAAATAAACAATGGTGGGATAAGATAATCGGCCTTGCGCAAGCACTGCGGCTAGTTCATTGTAGCCTTTGCGACCTTTGGGGACAAAGCCGAATTTTTGACCTTTAAACAGGATGGTATCTTTTTGCTCGGCATTAAAGCGCACCGCGTAAAAGTTTTCATTTACATAAGAAGCGATGCCTGGGTTTTGAAAAGTATTTTCGTCCATTTTGTGGCACCAATGACACCAATTAGTATAGAGGTCTATTAGGACTTTTCGCGGTTCTTTAGCTTGGGCAGCTTCAAGGTCTTCAATTTTTAGCCAATTAATGGTTTCTTGGCTGTGGCCGAGATGGAAACTTAAGAACAGAATCGCTAAAAATGATAATCGCATGCTATTATTTTATGTTTTCAACTTGGCTTTTTGGTACTTCTGCATAAAGCGCCATGCCTAGCTTTTCAATTTCCAAGATAACCTTTTGTTTGGTCTGCCTTATTACGGTGCCCGTGGCATTTTCTAAATTACCATGCTTTACGCGCAGCTGGTCACCTTTTTTAAAGTCGCGAATCTCCACCTGCGAGCCGTTGCTTAAAGATAAGAATTCTTTGATGGCTTTAATTTCTTCATCTCTAATAATGGCAGGTTTCCCCAGCCACCGCACCATGGCTACTGTACCCGGGGTTTGTAGAACTTCCAAGTGGTCTTTCGCATTGATGTTTACAAACACATAAGAGCGGAAAAGTGGTTCTTCCACCTTTTTTTTACGGTCGCTCCATTGCTTTAAAACGATTTGCGTAGGGGCATATACCTCAAAGCCTTTGGCCCGTAAACGGTCAGCCAATTTTTTTTCTGTGCGAGGTTTGGTGTAGAATGCATGCCAATTCAGATTTTCCGCGTTTTTTTGCATAAAACAAAGATGCATTAAAGTGCTCTTTTTAGCAAGCCTTAAAACCACCTATTTTAAGCGTTTTCACTAGTTTTAGCTAAAAGAGCAGAGCTTCAGCGATTATGGAATTAAATAGCTTTTTAAGCTTTCTTTTGGCAGCGGTATCCTTAACTCTATTGCCTGGGCCCGACAATATGTTTGTGCTTACCGAAAGTTTAAGCCGCGGCTTTAAACGTGGTTTTAGTCTTTCCTTAGGCTTAGCTTCTGGCGTTTTAGTGCATACTCTTTTAGCGGCTAGTGGTGTGGCTTTGGTGATAAAGGAATGGCCTTCCCTTGCTTGGGTTATCCGCTTGGTGGGCGCAGGCTATTTACTTTACCTCGCCTATGGTGCTTGGCGCGAGAAGCCCGAAGTTTTTAAGTGGCAACAATCCGAGAATAGCAGCCCGAAAGCTTTTTGGACTTCCTATCGCAAAGGTTTTTTAATGAATGTTTTGAACCCTAAGGTCACCCTTTTCTTTCTGGCTTTATTGCCGCAGTTTGTTTCAGATTCGGCAAATTGGTCAAGCTTTGTACAGATGAGTGTTTTAGGATTGGTTTTTATGTTACAAGCTGCTATCATATTTAGTCTTATGGCTGCTTTGGCGAGTTATTTCGGGCGCTTTTTACAAAGCCCAATCTTTTGGAAATGGTCGCGAATTTTGCAGATTCTTGTTTTAACCGTCATTGCCCTGGGAATTTTATTTCTCGATTAGTCTAGGGTTTTAAACTCAAACTCGAATTAACACCGCGAGTCATGCTGGACTTGTTTCAGCATCTACCTCAGTAAGATAAGAGAGTTATGCATATTTACTAAAGGCTTTGTGTAAGCTTTGGTCAAAAATCTATAGAGAACACCGAACCTTTAATGGCGCAATTTCTTTGTGACCTCTGCGAAACCCTTAGCGTGGTCTGTGGTGAAAAAAGAAAAATCGCAGCTGCCGTAGCTCTTAAGTCTACTAAACCTTTATTCTAAGCCATTATCTATAAAAGTGTAGAGACCCTGAAGCCAGTTACCCATGACATCTTTTTAATGAGTTGGTTTTCAAGGGGTGTTTCGCGACGGAGTAAAGTCTCCCAAAATTCTTTAGACTCCTTTTTTGCATAATCAAAAAAGAAGGAAAAAAATCTAGGCTCCAATTACTCATCGTTAAAATATTCCCTTTTGCTATTTCGGTGGGCTAGCTCCTCCGTCGCTTCCCATCTCACTAAAGCAAAAGCTTTTATTATAACTCTTCGTAATTGAGGCCGAAGAACCTACTAATGAAAATCTCGATAGATTAAAAATTTGACTTCGTATGCTTTTTTCTGGGTCGATGTCATCAAATCTTCTTGGTTTTAGAGCCTAAAACTCGGTTCTCAGGGTGACCCTAATTATAGTGCTTTAGGGTAGCGGTAAAAGGATTACCCCTACCGTCATGCTGAACTCGTTTCAGCATCTCTCTCATTAAAACTCAAATAGCCCAAAACCCTCCTTGCACCTCCGTCGACCCTCCGCGAACGGGGAATTGATGGCGCAAAATCTTTGTGTGCTTTGGTGAAAGGCTCGGTGCGCTTTGTGGTAAAGGAAGAGAAGGCCCAGCTGTTTAGGCGATTTTGACTCTTGACTAAGCTCTTGACTATATAAGTGAAAAGACCCTGAAACGTTTACCCATGACATCTTTTTAATGTGTTGGTTTTTAAAGCCGTAATTCTCGATGAAGTGAAGTATCCCAAGATTATCTCTTTTTCTTTTTCGCTTGATCGCAAAAGAAACAAAAAAATCAAGGCTCCAATTCCTCATCCTTAAAACCTTCACAAAAAGTAAGCTCGGTGGGCGAGCTCCTATTGTCGCAACCCAACTCGCTAGACTTTTTATTTTGTTATTAACTCTTCGTAATTGAGGCCGAAAAACCTACTAATAAAGATCTAGCAAAAGACTCAAAAATACCCTTCGTATTCCTTTTGCGTGCAATAAATGTCATCAAATCTTCTCGGTTTACCTAAGGGAAAATCGGTTCTCAGGGTGACTAAGGTCTAGGGTTTTAAACTCAAACTCGAATTAACACCGCGAGTCATGCTGGACTTGTTTCAGCATCTACCTCAGTAAGATAAGAGAGTTATTCGTATCTACTAAAGGCTTTGTGTAAGCTTTGGTCAAAAATCTATGGAGAACCCCAAACCTTTAATGGCGCAATTTCTTTGTGACCTCTGCGAAACCCTTAGCGTGGTCTGTGGTGAGAAAAGAGAAATCGCAGCTGCCGTAGCTCTTAAGTTTACTAAACCTTTATTCTAAGCCATTATCTATAAAAGTGTAGAGACCCTGAACTGGCTTCAGGGTCTCGATAATTTCGGCTTATAAATTTCGGCAAGCCTCAGCAATCTGCTAATTAAGCAAGGCCTCTTAGCAGATCACAAACCTTTTCTATATCAGTAAAGCTTACATCGTGATGAGTAACAAAGCGCTGTTTCCCTTGGCCCATATCTATATGTAAAATCCCTTCTGCTTTTAAAGCGCTATTAAATTCGGATATCTTTTTGGCCTCTTTTAATTTGAAGATCAAAATATTCGTTTCCACCGGTTCAACTTTTTCGATCCAGGAAGATTGCTCCAAGGCCTGAGCCAAGATCTGTGCTTTTTCGTGGTCTTCACTTAATCGCTCAATATGATTGTCGAGGGCGAAAATCCCAGCTGCGGCTAGATATCCAGCTTGGCGCATAGCGCCTCCCATTTTTTTACGGACAAAACGGGCTTCCTTAATAAAGTCCTTCGAGCCTAAAAGTAAGGATCCCACGGGACAACCTAATCCTTTGCTTAAGCAGATGGATATTGAATCGAAACGCGTACCGAAGTCTTTCGGGCTCTGCTGCTTAAATACCAAGGCATTCCACAGTCGTGCACCATCGAGATGTAGGCCTAAACCTTTTTCTTCACAAACTTTTTTAATGGCATCAATTTCTGCAAGGTCATAACAAGCGCCACCGCCTTTATTGGTCGTGTTTTCTAAAACCACTAAGCGGCTAGGCGCAGCATGCATGTCTAATGGATTCTGTAATGCGGTGGCCACGCTGCTTGCTTGTAACTTGCCCCGAGGCCCTGCCAAAGGACGTACTTGGCAACCGCTATTAAAGGCTATGCCACCACCTTCATAATTGTAAACATGCGAAAACTCGTGACAAATAACTTCTTGCCCCGGCTGTGTGTGTACTTTAATCGCAATTTGATTGGTCATGGTGCCAGATGGGCAGAATACTGCTGCCTCTACACCAAAAAGAGAAGCTGCCTTTTGCTCTAAGGCATTAATACTGGGGTCTTCACCAAAAACATCATCTCCAACCTCTGCGGCCCACATGGCTTTGAGCATATTAGGTAAAGGTCGGGTAAAAGTATCACTACGTAAATCTATCATCGCGTTTGCTGTTTCTCATAAGATGTTTAACCCCCGAAAATAGTAAGAGGAAGAATGCCAGAAAATAAGACATTCGCATCAAAAATAAATCGGCAGCCAAAAGCGGATTGCCTATTTGAGGGTAATCTGAAATACTGTCCAGCCTGCTCTGCGGGCTTAATTTTATCGGTAAGATAATTCCGAGGACGATTAAAATAGCAAAACTCCATAGTAAGGGTTTCCGCTGAAGTGGGCTTCCATAATTTAATAGGAAGGCTAAGGCAAGCATATTGATTAATAATATCCAAAAGCTAGCACCTAAAAAGCCCGTAAGACTAAGCCAGTCTTGTAAAAAGTCCAGATCAAATAGCACTCCGCTGAGTGGATAAGAAAGCTTATTTAGAAATGGAAACGAGAAGGGGAGAGCCTCGGCACTAAGCCAAAGAAAAGTAAGGGCAATGTAAGATCTTTGAGGGCCAAGGCTCTTTCTGCTAATTACGTACAGAATTAGTGCAAGAGTATTTAAAATGGGCAGTTGAAGATTTGCACCTTGCTTTAGGATAATGGCAATAGTCCATGCAAGCATAATAGAAAAGGTGGCGAATAAACTTTCTTTGAGCGTAGCATCTTCTCTTATTTTTAATAAAAATGGGACTAAGGCTAAACCCTTGAGCGGATATAGTGCAGGCACTAATTCACTAATGACAAGTAAGCCTGCACTTTGAATAAAAAGGCGGTATTTATTTAGCATTAAGACTTTTTAAAGTCCTCAAAGTTAAATTTTATAGAGAAGATATTAGAATAAAGTGTGCCTGAAGCACTACCAATATCGGTTAAAGAATAATCAATGGAAATACCGCGGTACAAAAACCCGATTCCTAAATTAGGCTGTAAAGTAAAATTGGTTTCATTGGTGAAGCTTCTTAGGCGTTTTATATTGCCAAAGCCCGTGCGTAAGAACACGAAGTTTAAATAGCCTAACTCTAAGCCTAGGTTGGGATTGATATTGGTAATTTCGCTTGAGACTAAAGTGTTTTCCTTTCCTCCGAAGGTGAAATCGGCACTCATTTCACTGTGTAAGCTGTACTTTTCGTTCAGCTGAAAGCTGCGACCTAGGCCAATTAGGATGCGAGGAATGGTAAGTTCTAAATTTTCGGTCGGCAAATCACTATTGGTAATCTCTAAACTTTCGCCGAAGGCTTCCTCGTTAATTGTCCAAGCGTTAAAAGTAGTGGTGATGTCTTTAAAACTTGCCCCCAATTGCCATTTACCCATTTTATATTGAAGGCCCGCATCAAAGCCAAAACCAATGGAATTGGCAAAGTCACCAATCTGGCGGTACACAATTTTAAAATTAGCTCCGTAGCTAAGGTTTTCAATACTAGCGGATCGTCTGGCATAGGAGCCAATTAAGGCATAGTCTGCCGCAGAAAAGCGCGTGATTCGATCATAATCTACATTGCCATCTTGATCAATTAAATCGGTTGTATTGAGAATGTCATCTACGCCAAAGCGTATAAAAGAAATCGCCGCGGTACTATTCTCGTCGATATTTTGTGCATAAGCGGCATAGTCGTATTGCGCGATGCTTGCGAAGTATTCGGCGTGCATAGCTGCGGCTTGCCAATCTTTTTCGATGCCTACTAGGCCGGCGGGGTTCCAGTAGGCCGAGCTGATATCGCTGGTAGAAGCAATTACCGCATTAGACATGGCCATGGCGCGTGCATCAATACCAATCTCTAAAAAGGCATTAGAATATTTTCGTGCTTGACCCCAGCTAAGCAAAGGGCAAAGTAGAAGAAGTAGTACGAGTTTTTTCAATGGCTTATTTGAGGCAAATAAATTAATTTCCGTCCTTTTAAACACTACAATTGTACTAATATTGCCTAACAAGGTTCGATTAAAATGAAAAGTGTTATTCCCAATTTATTAACCCTGGCAAATTTAGCTTCGGGATTATTTGCAATTATCGCACTTTTTGAGGCTAATGTGGTGCTAGCGGCCTATTTTTTAGCGGCCTCATTAATCTTTGATTTCTTAGATGGCTTAGTGGCACGCGCATTAGGGGTTCACTCAGAATTAGGTTTGCAATTAGATAGTTTAGCCGACTTAGTAAGCTTTGGTGTGGCTCCCGGCTTTATGTTATACCATTTGTTCTTAGAAGTTTCTAAAAGCGGTGAGCCTTTACCTTCCTTTTTACCCTACTTGGCTTTTCTAGTGCCAATTTTTTCTGCTTTACGTCTGGCAAAGTTTAACTTAGATACGCGTCAATCTGAAAACTTCATCGGCTTGCCCACTCCGGCAAATACCATTTTGATCTATTCCTTGGCAATTTGGGCTTTGAATACAGAGAATCCCACCACCGAAGCGATATTACTTCATCCCTTCTTCCTAAGCTTTTTAACGATTGCATCTTCTTTGTTGCTAGTAGCAGAACTACCTTTATTGTCCTTAAAGGTGAAGGAGCTAAGTTGGAAAGCTAATAAATCGCGAATCCTATTAATTGCAGCAATTGTTTTACTTTTTGCAGTATTGCGCTTTCGGGCTTTCGCCTTTGTTATACCTTTGTATCTGCTTATTTCGATATTTTTTAAACCCAAGAATCGGGAAATAGAATAATTTATACAGCCATGAAGTTTAAAGCTGAAATTAATGTAATGCCGCATCAGGCCTTATTAGATCCACAAGGAAAAGCGGTTACCAATAGTATGAAAAACATCGGTTTAGCCGAGATTTCAGGAGTGCGTATCGGTAAGCATATTCACCTAGAAGTAGAAGCTGCCGATGAGGCCACCGCCAAATCTAAAGTTGACGAGGCCTGTAAAAAGCTTCTAATAAACCCCATAACAGAAAGCTACGAGTTTAGCCTAGCTTCACTCTAGTTTACAAAAATTGTTTTTCGAAGAGAGCAGCGGTTATTACTATGATCGCTGCTTTCTATTTGTAAGACAAATTCACTCGCTTTTAGATCACTAGGGAAAACGTAAAAAGTGTCTACACGAGCACTAGCACCATGCTGATGCAAAGACCAATGGATACGCTTAAGACCGATGGTCATATCGTTTAAGCCGATATAAATATCATGCAGGGCATCATTATCTTGAAATAAAGCTGTTATCCTCAAAGTGTCACCCGGGGCGAAGTATTCTGCTTGGGGCTTTATAACAGTAATGTTGGGCCCAGCGGTATCTTCTTTACCTTCTACACCCTTAATTTTTTCGCAACTCGCAAAAAATATACTTAAGAGAAATAAGATTAGAACTCTTTGCATTAGAAAGAATAGTTGAATTTTAATTTTAGTTGATCGCCAGCTAAATAATTACTGCTATTGCTCTGTGCAATTTTGGGCAGATAGCTGAGGCTGGCACGCCATTGTTTATAAAAGATGTAAGCTCCTAAGTCTAGGAAAGCCGCAGCACCACCAGAACCTGCTTGGTAAAAGGATCGTTGATTTATATCTCGGGCAAAATGCTCACCACTCAAACCTGCAAAAAGTAGCCAGTTTAGCTTAGAGTCCGCTCGCGAAATTTTCCTTCCAAATTTAAAGTTGACAAAGGCTTGATTGCCAAAAGTGTAATCATAACGATTGCGGGTGTTTAGTAAATACGCTACTTGTCCAAAACCCATATAATTCTTGCTATTGTATTCGTAAGCAAGGCTAGCGAGGAAGTCTATGCTAGCGCTGCCCAACTGAAAGTTAGGACTAAGGGGGTCTATGGCTGTAGAGTTCTGGTAGGAGCCAGTAGGAAGATTAGTACCCACACTAACTAAGAGGCTGCGAAAAGATTTGGAACTCACTAAGTTCAAAACTTCATAACCAAAAGTAATACTAAGATCTCCCGCACCGCTCAGGCTTTCATTTTCTCGAAAGGAATCGGAAAAAGATCGTTCTGCACTTAAAAGGGGGATTCGCATTTCTAGAAAATACTTGCTTTTAAAGCGATAGGTGAAGGCAAGCTCAGCCATTAAGAAATTATCTGAAAAGTTCTGACTCGAGAAACTTCTAAAACCAAAATTGCTGGCAATGCTGTACTTGGAGTTAGGAGAGATTTCTCCCATACTAAAACCCATGGAGGCACATCCACATACATCACAGGCTCGGATATTACTATAGAGCGAGGGGACCCAAATAAAAAGGATCAAGAAATAAAAACGCATAGTTTATTAATGAAAAATTGAAATTAGACGATGCTTGCTAATGGTTCAATTCTTCGGCGGTGGGAAAGGGGTCTTTAAAGCTCTAGTAATAATACTAAAGGTAAAACGCTTGAATAAGCCAGTATTTTGCCTAGGCTTTAAAAAGGGGATAGAGATTTGGGCTTCTAAGCAAAAGATTTCTTGAAAAAGGAGAACATTGCCTAGCTCTGGTGCTTGCTTTTTTGGACTGGCTAAAAGTTTTGCTAATTGGCAGGTACCATTACACTTTAGCTCTGGACGGTCTTTGTTTTCGCATTTCTCATATTTATAATATTGGTAATCAATAATATAGTCGCCGATAACCGCTAGGCTCTGAAACTGAGAATAGCTATACAGGAGAAGAAAGAAGATGCTTATTAATCGTGCAGGCCTCATTATGGCTACAAAATTACACATATTTGCAGGATGAATTACCTGGCACATCTAAGTCTTTCCTTTAAAAACGAGGATTTAATGCTCGGTAATTTAGTAGCCGATTTTACTCGAAAGGTAAAGTATAGAGATTATCATCCTGAGGTGCAAAAAGGGATAGAACTGCATCATTTTATAGACGATTATACCGATAGTCACATTCTGGTAGAAAGCGCAAAAAGTTTAATTCGTAGCGAGCAAGGTAAATTTAGTGGAGTAGTGATGGATATTTATTTCGATCACCTCTTAGCTAAAGATTATTCGCATTGGTATCAAGAGTCGCTTGCCGATTTTGCGCAAGAAGCCTATGCGCTTTTTAGGCGTCGCCGTGAAGAGCTTCCTGAGGCCACTTTGCATATGCTGCATTACATGGAAAAGGGAAACTGGTTGTATAATTACCGCAGTCACGCAGGTTTAAGTCGCAGCTTAGAAGGGATGAGTAAACGGACACGGTTTTCAAATAAAATGCATCTCGCTGCAGATTACTTGCGAGAGCAAGAAGCGGAACTACTGCCGCTGTTTAATACTTTCTATGCCGAACTAAAAGCAGCAGTACTGGACTGGAGGAATAAAACAAGTCTTTAGTTTTATACGAGGTGTTTGATTCTTACTAATAAAAAAGCCTCTCCTGCACCGTGGCAAAAGAGGCTCTTTTTAAACTATAATTCTAGCTTACTGCTTGATATAGCTTTTATAATCAACCATTGCTTGCTTTAAGATTTTCTTAGCGGTCTCGGCATTTTGAAACTCTTCGATACTAACCGTTTTGTTCTCGAGTTTTTTATAATCTTCAAAAAAGTTTTTCATCTCTTTAATGAAATGATTGGGTAGCTCAGAAATGTCGTTGATATGATTTACACTCATGTCATTTTCGGCTACGGCAATTATTTTATCGTCTGCCTCACCATTATCAATCATTCGCATTACGCCAATTACTTTAGATCGCACGATGCACATAGGAACGATCGTAATCTGCGAAAGCACCAAAATATCTAAAGGATCTTGGTCGTCGCAATAGGTTTGCGGAATAAAGCCATAATTGGCGGGGTAGTACATGGACGAGTAAATTACTCGATCCATTAAGAGTAAGCCAGAATCTTTGTCTAGCTCATATTTAGCGCGGGTGTTTTTTGGTATTTCAATAATACCATTAACAACATCGGGTTCATTTTCGCCGATACTTACTTTGTGCCAAGGATTCGTCTTGTCAATCTTCATGTTTTTTCTTTCAAATAGACGGCAAAGTTACTTAGTATAGCACTAATTAAAGTGGATTTTTCCTAAAATTAAGATTAATCATCTCAGTAATTGTTATTTCGGGTCCTGCTAATTAAAGAGAAGATTCTTTATGTTTTACCGCAAAAAAAAAGGCCTTTGGTTCTGCCAAAGGCCTTTAATAATTACCTGCTACTTTTTATTTTAAATCGAAGCGATCTAGCTGCATTACTTTGCTCCATGCCGCTACAAAATCGTTTACAAATTTCTCCTTTGCGTCGTTACTGGCGTACACTTCGGCTAAGGCGCGTAACTCGGAGTTAGAGCCGAATATTAAATCTGCACGGCTGGCAGTCCAACTTACTTCACCGGTTTCACGATTCTTCGCTTCAAAAACTTCTTTGCTATCATCTTTAGCCGACCATTCATTGCTCATGCTCATTAGGTTAACAAAGAAATCATTGCTTAAAGTCCCTGGGTTTTCGGTGAAAATTCCGTGTTCAGAATTATCGTAGTTCAAGTCCATACTGCGCATCCCCCCTAATAATACGGTCATTTCTGGAGTACTTAGGGTTAATAGTTGCGCCTTATCTACTAAAAGTGCTTCGGTAGGGATGGAATATTTGGTTTTTAGGTAATTTCTAAACCCATCCGCCATGGGCTCTAAAACGGCCATAGATTCTTGGTCAGTTTGCTCTTGCGTGGCATCAGTTCTGCCAGGAGTGAAAGGGACAGATACTTCAAAACCACCTGCTTTAGCCGCTTGCTCTACTGCAGTGTTTCCGCCCAATACAATAAGGTCTGCCATGGAAACCTTTTTAGTAGAAGATTTAGAGTTAAACTCAGATTGAATTTTCTCGAGGGCCAGCAGGACTTTATTCAATCGCTCAGGGTTATTTACCTCCCAGCTTCTTTGGGGCTCAAGGCGGATGCGAGCACCATTAGCTCCCCCTTTCTTATCCGAACCTCGGAAGGTAGAAGCCGAGGCCCAGGCGGTAGTGGCCAACTCTTGAACACTTAAACCTGAGTTTTTAATGGCTACTTTTAAAGCACTAATATCTTTAGCGTTTATCATTTCGTAGTCTGCACTGGGGATAGGATCTTGCCATAAGAAGTCTTCTTCGGGAACCTCTGGTCCTAAATAGCGAGCTTTAGGTCCCATGTCACGATGGGTAAGTTTGAACCATGCTTTAGCAAAGGCGTTGTTGAATTCTTCGGGATTGTCTAAAAAGCGACGAGAAATTTTCTCGTATTCGGGGTCGAAGCGGAGCGATAGGTCTGTGGTCAGCATCGTAGGTTTATGCTTTTTGTTTTCGTCGAAGGCATCAGGGAAAATTTCGGCGGCATCTTTCGCAACCCATTGATGAGCGCCAGCTGGGCTTTTAGTTAATTCCCATTCGTAGCCGAAAAGAGTAGCAAAATACGCTTGACTCCATTGAGTTGGAGTAGGAGTCCAAATTACTTCTAAGCCAGAAGTAATGGCATCCGGTCCTTTTCCAGATTTGTAGTCACTTTTCCATCCAAAACCTTGCTCCTCAATTGGGGCAGCCTCTGGCTCAGCGCCTACTAAAGAAGCGTCACCAGCGCCATGTGTTTTTCCTAAGGTATGTCCACCTGCAATAAGGGCCACGGTTTCCTCATCATTCATTCCCATACGACCAAAAGTTTCGCGGATATCATGCGCAGCAAGTTTTGGATCTGGGTTGCCATTGGGGCCTTCTGGGTTTACATAAATTAATCCCATCTGTACGGCTGCTAAAGGGTCTTCTAATTCACCTTCTTCATTATATCGTTTTTTATTGGCGAGCATTTCAGATTCAGCTCCCCAGTAAACATTGCTGGCGGGTTCGTATACATCCTCGCGGCCACCGCCAAAACCAATGGTTTCAAAGCCCATGGACTCTAAGGCTACATTTCCCGTTAAAATCATAAGGTCGGCCCAGGATAATTTACTCCCATACTTTTGTTTAATCGGCCAAATAAGGCGACGTGCTTTGTCTAAATTACCGTTATCGGGCCAACTGTTTAAAGGCGCAAAACGCTGTTGCCCTTCGGCAGATCCGCCACGACCATCGCCCGTACGATAGGTCCCAGCACTATGCCAAGCCATCCGAATAAAAAGGGGACCATAATTTCCATAGTCGGCGGGCCACCAATCTTTAGAGTCGGTCATTACGGCGCGGATATCAGCTTTTACAGCTTCGTAATCAAGACTATTGAAGGCTTCGGCATAATTAAAGTTCTCGCCCATGGGGTTAGATAGTTCCGAATGCTGGCGAAGAACACTTAAATCTAGTTGATTTGGCCACCAGTCTTTATTGGTGGGGCCTTCTCCTTTTAAGGTGCTTCCTGCAGATTCACCCGCAGTAAAACCCATCGGGCATTCGCCGCCAGAACTTGCTTGATTTTCGGCTGTTTTTGCTTGTTCCGGTTTGCAGGCGGCAAAAGCAAATAACAAGCCTGTAAAGAATACTATTTGTTTCATAACTTAAATTTTAATTTGCTTGGGTTTATGATATTCAAAAATAGGCGCAACAAATCAGAAATCAGAAACTCATTAGATTTGATGATATTTATATAAAGAGGATTTTGGTCTTTATGATTAGCAGGCTTCCAGGAACTAATAACCTAACTCAGCTTAATAGAGAGCTTTGGGCTTTAAGTTAACTAGGCTGAGGCCCGAGCCTAGAATTTAAAGGATCCTTGCTTCTAAGCTTCTTTTTTAATCAGCACAGCTTCCTGTGCAGGGCTAAAGTTATAGCCTAGAAATTGATAACTAAGACCTTCCCTTTTTAAAAGTCTTTCCAGAAACTGATGACTGATAAAAGTATTGCCGTATTCTTGGGTGTCTTTGAGACTATCGCTTACAAAGGAAAACTTACTGTCTTCTGAGGCCCTTTGGTAGCTGAAATTTTGATTAGTAAAACTTTCTCGGAATTTAGGGTCGTTCCCATTATTAAAAGTGAAAATTAATATGCCCTCAGGGTTTAGCAAGGCGATTAGTTTTTCCAACCAGTTAATAAATGCAGTTTCGGGTAAGTGTGTGAAAACGGAAAGTGCGAAGATTAAATCAAAGTGTTCGGCTTTTAGGCTTGCAGACGCTTGGCTATGAGCTTCTCCAGAAAAGCCAAAGTGCTGTTTCTGAAAAGCCAAGGCTTGCTCCTTAACTTCGGAAACTACAATTCGGGCACTCGGGAATTGCTCTGGTAAAAAACGTGAAACCCGGCCGTAACCGCTGCCGAAGTCTAAAATATTTTTAGGCTGAAGTCCGCTTTGTTGGCAGAGATCTTTTAAAGTAATCGCTGTGCGGGCACCCACCTTGAAATGAGAATATAGTGCTTGTTCTGGATGAAAACGATGCTCAAAGAGGTGCACCGCGAACATAATGTCATTTTTATGGGTGGTTAGATTTACGGTATTTAAAGCAAATTCTGCTTTAAGCTTATTTTCTACTGCGGTAGAAATTGCAGGATCTAAGTTTAGTGCTTCATTTTGTACTAAATTGATGTATGCTCCCAAAAAGTCAAATCGATTATCTAGTCTTTTTTCCGCTTGTTTTAAATCGTGTCGCAGTTCGGTAATGCCTAATTTTAGGAGCAGGTAATCTTTAAGCTTTTGCAGCATGCGGCAATTCGTATTGTAAATTAAGAAGGACTGGGTCGGTAAATTTATGTAATCTCCAAGCTATTTAAGATTCGCTGCTTGATTTTCTTAGGCCAATACCAACATAACCACCCCAACAATAACGGCGATGGAAATTAGGTTGAGCCAAATACCTGCCCGCATCATTTGCTTAACATTAACAAAACCACTTGAATATACTACCGCATTTGGTGGCGTGCTAATAGGCATCATAAAGGCACAACTAGCCGCAAGGGTAACGGGAATGGCTAATAAAAGCGGATCTACGCCAGTGCTCTGACCAATGCCAATAACTACTGGTAGTAAGACGGTTACCAAAGCTACATTAGACATTAGCTCGGTAGCAAAAAGGGCAAATGCAGTTAAAATAATTACTAGTAAAAGAGGACTTATGGCAAGATTTTGGGCGATATAATCGCCAATAATTTCAATAATTCCAGCGGTTTCTAAGCCTTTTGCCAAAGCCAGGCCACCGCCAAAAAGTAAGAGGATGCCCCAGGGGAGCTTCACGGTACTTTTCCAATCCAAAATGAATTCACTTTTTTTAAGATTTAGCGGGGTGATGAACATAAGTAAACCACCGAGCATGGCAATATTAGTATTGCTAAAAACTTTTTGTCCGATGAGCGCATTGATTGGTTTCGCGAAAACCCATAAGCTCACAGTGAAGATGAAAACTGCGAGAACAGCTATTTCAGGACGGGACATTTTTCCTAAGGCGCTCCATTTTTCTTGAATAAGCTCTTTAACCCCTGCTACTTCCTTGCCCTTAATGGGGTACATTATTTTGGTAAGAAGGTGGTAGCTTAAAAATAGGAGGATAGTGCCCGTGGGAATGCCAAACAGAAACCAAGAGCTGAAGGAGAAATCTGTGCCGAAGCTTTGAAAATAATAAGCAGCGAAAACCAAATTAGGAGGCGTACCGATGAGGGTCATGGTGCCCCCAATATTTGCGGCATAAGCAATGCCTAACATCAGTACCAGACGGAAGCGGCTGAGAAGCACCTTATCGGTACTTTGTTCTTCCATTAAGCGGCTTACGGATAAGGCGATAGGTAAAAGCATTACGGCTGTTGCGGTATTGGATATCCACATCGCTACTAGTGCGGTAGCCACCATAAAGCCCAATACAATTTGTTGGGGTTTGGTGCCCGTGAGTTTTATTAATCCGTAGGATATTCGTTCGTGTAAACGCCTTTCTTCCATGGCTAAGGCTATGATAAAGCCTCCTAAAAAAAGGAAAATAATGGGACTACCGTAAGGCATGAAGGTTTCGGAAACTGAGAGAATACCGAGAGCTGGAAAGAAAACCATTGGTAGCAAAGCCGTGATGAAAATCGGGAAGACTTCTAAAACCCACCAAATTAACATCCAGGCACTTACCGCTAAAACATTATTGATGATGCTGGCTTCAAAAGGTTGGCCAATTAATAATAGGAGGAAGCTACTGGGGCCAAGAAAAAATCCGATTTTACCTGAAAGCTTGATAGTTCGTATTTTTAAGATTGATATTGGCCGCTAAGCTAAACAGGATTTCCCTTAAATTCTCTAAGAAATAATGTCTTGGCCTTGTTTTGCGAAATGTGGCTTTAATGGCAAGACGTATAGGGCTATTTTTTTACCACTTAATAGTTAGCCGGGAGGCGGAATAGGTAGGGTTCTACTTTAGAATAAACGCCTTTTGCATTGGAAATACTTTTAGATACGATAAGTCTGTCCTGCCATTAATGAGCTAACTTGTATATTTTAAGGATACTGATAAAAATAGCCGATCAAGTTTAGCGCTGAGGATTTGGGCTTCAGCAGGATTCTCCTGTTAGGGAGGGGTTTATTTATCGGATCCCTAGGATTAAAAAGCTAGGCTCTCCCTTTTGTTTATCGCCCAAAAAGTTTGGAGGTATTGCGCTTAACAAATTTTGTAGCATCGGCAAGATCGATGGAGTAGCCTAAGCTAATTCGTAAGATGCGGTTTTTAAGAGAGTTGTTATCGGCTCCTTCTACTACTAGGTTCGCTAATCCTAAATCGTAAGTGGCTTGTAGTGTAATGTTTTGATAGCTAAGGCCACCACCAAAGCCAATACCGTAATCGACTCTTTGAAGATCAGTGCCCCAGTCAATAGCTTGATTGGTAGGTACTGCAATACCCAAGAAATTAATATTGGTGGCGATTTCTCCTTGCAAGCCAAAGCCTACATAAGGGCCCGCACTGGCAAAGATTCTTAGGTCTTTGGAGATATCATAATGTGCACGAATGTTTAAAGGGATATCGATATAGCGAGCGGTGATATCGACGGTTATTGCGGCGCGCGGACCAAAAAAGTTTCCAGTAGGATTAGCCGAAAATTGATATTTACTCCCTTTGGTTTGGAAGCTAAGTCCGGGTTGAAAAGTAAGGAAGTCATTTATTTTAATATCATAACTGCCTCCTAAATGATAGCCTCCAATAGCATTTAAACCGCTGTTGTTAAGACTGTCGCCGGTAGATACCGCGTTGGTAGAACTAAATCCAGCGATGAAATTGATGTTTTGGGCGGACAGTGAAAAGGAGCTAATAAGAAGAAGAAAGGAGGCTAAAAGCTGACTAAGACTTTTCATGGTAGGGTAAATTATTTTAGGTAAAATTATAATCTAAAAGTATGCGAGCTGCAAAACTGCTGTAAAATTTGATGGCCTAAAAATAGACCTAATAAATGATGCGGGCCTTGGGCTCTTTTTTAAGAAGCTTTAGTCAAAAAGGGAACTTATCTGCCAGGCATTGCAGCAAAAAGCCCGTAAAGCGAGGCGGTTTACGAAGCTTATTTGGAGCGGGCGACCCAAGGAAGCCCCGAGAAGAATTAGCGAAGTGCCGCTAAGCTGCGGACTTGTAGCGAAAAGGGCGTGGGCAGCCAAAAAAAAAGCTAACCTTAATGGCTAGCTCTTAATAATTTATGGTGAAGGGCGATTATGCTTCTTCTTCTTTGTGGCCGATTAGTTTATAAGCTAATTTGGGACTTAAAGATTCGATGCCTAAAAGGGTTAGCCAATATCCTACGAATAGACCGAGGAATAAAAGCATGCTGAAACCGGTTAGGAAAATGAACAAAAAGATGAAAAAGCCAAGTACCTTCGTAAACATTAGATTTATTTTTGTGGCTGCTAAAGTACGGCATTTTCCTTTTTGGCAAAAGGCATTTTAAAAAAGCTTATGAATTTTCAGAAATTTTTGACCTTCAGTGCGCTAATTTGTGCACTTCTTTTTTTGATACTGGCCCTTCAGTATAATGAGAGCCCTTTATTGCAGAATTTAATGCGTTTTACCGAAGGATTGGCAGGCATTGAGGCCGAAGATGCTTTCGATTGGCAAAGGGCCTTTTATTTATGGGCAGCGGCACTGAGCTTAGGGACGGCGCTCTTATATTTTTTCGCTAAAAATTTGAGCGCCATAAGATATGGGGGTATTTTTGTCCTTTATTTAGTGCTGGTAATGATGTTAATTACCGCTCTTATCCTCTAATAACAAATACATAAATATGAGTTTCAGAATTGAGAAAGACACGATGGGCGAGGTGCAGGTGCCTGCCGACAAATATTGGGGCGCTCAAACCGAACGTAGTCGCAATAATTTTAAAATTGGGCCGGCGGCGAGTATGCCTTTAGATATTGTATATGGTTTTGCTTACTTAAAAAAAGCCGCTGCCCATGCTAATGCAGAATTGGGGGTTTTAGCCGAAGAAAAGCGTGATCTTATTTCTCAGGTCTGCGAAGAAATTTTAGACGGTAAGCACGATGATCAGTTTCCACTGGTAGTTTGGCAAACGGGTTCGGGTACCCAAAGTAATATGAATGTGAATGAAGTGGTTTCTAACCGGGCGCACGTTTTAAAAGGTAATACTTTAGGAGAAGGCGAACGTTTTATCCACCCCAATGATGATGTAAATAAATCGCAATCATCTAACGATACTTTTCCTACGGGAATGCACATTGCGGCTTACAAGAAAATTGTAGAGGTAACCATTCCGGGAGTAGAGCAATTGCGCGACACTTTAGCGGCGAAATCGAAGAAATTTGACAATGTGGTAAAAATTGGTCGTACGCATTTAATGGACGCGACGCCTTTAACTTTAGGTCAGGAATTTAGCGGCTATGTTTCGCAATTAAACCACGGCTTAAAAGCATTGAACAATACTCTAGACCACTTATCGGAAATCGCTTTAGGCGGAACGGCAGTGGGTACGGGTATTAATACGCCGAAAGGATATGCGGAATTAGTAGCAGAAAAAATTGCCGATTTTACCGGTTTGCCTTTCCGTACGGCAGAAAATAAATTTGAAGCTCTAGCCGCGCATGATGCCTTGGTAGAAAGTCACGGAGCGCTAAAGCAATTATCGGTTAGCTTAATGAAGATCGCCAATGATATTCGTCTTTTAGCCAGCGGTCCGCGGGCGGGTATTGGCGAGATTTTAATTCCTGCTAATGAGCCTGGATCTTCTATTATGCCCGGTAAAGTGAATCCTACGCAAGCGGAGGCTTTAACTATGGTGTGTGCGCAGGTTATGGGTAATGATACCACGGTTACCATGGGTGGCGCAACTGGTCATTATGAGCTGAATGTATTTAAACCCGTTATGGCGAGAGCGGTATTAGAGTCGGCACAATTAATTGGCGAGGCTTGTGTGAGTTTTGATGCACATTGTGCGGCCGGAATTGAGCCTAACCACGAAGTGATTAATAAGCATCTTAATAATTCTTTGATGCTGGTAACGGCTTTGAATACCAAGATTGGCTACGAAAAAGCGGCTAAGATTGCGAAGACCGCTTATGAAAACGGAACCACTTTAAAAGAAGAATCGATTAATTTGGGTTTTACTACGGCGGAAGAGTTCGATGCCTGGGTGAAGCCCGAGGATATGATTGGTCGTTAAGAAGCGATTGAGATAAAAAATGGAATCCCCTTAGTTTCGGCTAAGGGGATTTTTTTTGGCTTTGGATTGGTAGCATTTTAAGCCTAAGCGATTCAATAAAACTAAATACTTTGAGGTCTAGTGTTATTAAAATTGCTACTATTCTAACAAGAGCTTAAAGCTCTGTGGCTGGTTGTTCCCCGAGAGGTTTAAAATATAGAGGCCTTGTAAATTTTGAGGAAAAGTGAGGTGTTGGGGAAAGCCAACTTCATTTAAAGCACCTGACGCTACTACCCGCCCATCGAGGCCACTGAGTTGGTATTGTGTGAAGGGTTTTTCATTGGCTGAGGCACGCACAAAAACGGTGTGAAAACTGGCTGGGTTGGGATAAATCGAAAAAGGATTATCAGCTTGCTGACGCATAGGTTCCTTAACTTCAAGGTCTCGGAATATCTGTCCCGATCTACGCATAAGGAAAGTACTATGATGTTTTCCGTCTAGTGAGACTCCTGCCTGATAAAGCGAGTCTGAGATAAGGGAGCCATCAGATGCACCTGAAAACATTAGCCAATCTTGCTTCTTGTTTTCTAAGACCTTGAGTTGGAAAAAATTTTTTGCCTCAGCTTTACTGGAGGGAAACTGATAGTTGGCTTTTACTATACCCGATAAATCCCTTTGTTCAATATTGGTGGCCCTGTAACCACTAAACTCACTTTGATTAATAATGCGCTCATAAGAGTACCAAAGCGTGTAGATTGAATTATCGGTCGCAGTTATGGTTCCGTAGCTACCTTGAGGGTTAGAGCTGGATTTTTTGTATTCACCAGTAGATTGATCTAAGCAAATTAATAGTCCGTTTTTGGGACACTCTGCCCCCTCCGCTTTTTCTTGAATTTTACCATTATCCAGATACTCCCCTCTAAACCAACCTGCTATCCAAACTTCATTCAAAGGAGTGGTGCTAAGGCCATAAAAAGCGGATAAGTCTGTGGTTTCGATATTTTGAGTCCAGTATGCTTTTCCAGTTAGTGCATCGATTTTAGAAAGCTTTGCCAACCAGCTCGAAAAACGACAAGATGAGGCTACATTGGGGCTACCCTCGCTAATTAGTAGATAAACTTTTTCTGATGGATCGTCTAAATGTAGATGCATCAATTCAGTTGGGTGTTTAAAACCCTGCATAGGAGAATTTGCAATCCAAATAAGCTCTCCTCGTGAGCTGATTTTAGCCACAAAATACTGGTAGTTGTAGGGGCTGTAAAGCGATTCTCCCAAAAAGTTTAGAGCGCCACCTTGATATTCTCCTGCTACGATAAAATTACCAGCATCATCCGCAAGCATATCCATTATTTTGAAATTAGGGCTTAAGCGCTGCGACCATTTTACCGTCCCGTGCAAATCATAAGCTTTAAAAAAATTATGCTCTCCCGGCAGATGAATACTATCAAAATTAGTGTAGCTAAAATCTTTATGTTTAAAATAAGTGAGTAGGGTAGTGTCAGGCGCTAGGGCTAAAAGTGAATTTCCCCTATAACCGCTTAAGCTTCCTGTTAATAATATGTTCCCAGATGTGTCGTAAAGTGCATAAGTTTTTACGAGATTCCACAAGTTGTTCGTTCTAGGGTGAAAACGGCTGCTAAGCTCATCCTCGGGGAAAAACCTTTTTCCACTAGTGTGTGAGCTTGTGATGGAAAGGACTAAGCCCGGCTGATTTTTCATCATTGGCCTATTATATCTGCTTCTGCCACTAACGGACCAGTAGTAAAGGTTGGAATAGATACTTTGATTCCAATGACTGGAAGAGTTTAAGGAGTACTTATCAGTTAAAAAGGGACTATCATTTGGCACTACAAATACTTTATCATTCAAACCTAAAGTGTTTCCAATGAGATAAACTTTACCGTCAAAACTGATAAGCTTGCTTCTTTGGAAATCCCATTGTAAACTGGCCAAAACGCCTGTACCTTGCCTACTACCATCGGTGCGGTGCAGGCTATAGCCATAGTGAGGATGCGTAGCCATGTAATAAAGTTTGCCGTTTAAAATCTCAGCTTGATTGTAGCTTGATATTCCAGATGCCATGCCTTTGAAATTATCACGGAGCAGCTCAACGCTATCAGCGTGTAGCTTAAGCAATTCCAAGCCTTTGTTTTCGTGCATGGCGAAAGCCAAGGTGCCATTGTTAAGTTTAAAAGTAGCGTGATAATGATCTATTGCAGACAGCCTGGTAGTATCAGTAATTAATTTAGGATTGGTGGCCAAGGTGTCAAAATAGTACCAACCAGTTCGAATTTCATATTCTCCTATGTCTTTTAGCCTTCCTCGCCTTACTAAAATAAAATGCTGATTATTTGAACCTATTGCGCTAGTACTGACGCGCATTAAATTGTTGCCAGCAAAAGGGCTGCCTTGAAACTTTGGGTCGGGCCAATCTGGCAAAGCACTGATTTGAGTAATAGTGCTGTTGCCTTGTAGGATGCCACTATAATCTCTACCGTCAACGGGGTCTCTAAAAACAACTTTAATGCCGCCGTCAGCTTTTATTTTTGGGTGTAAGACTAAATTTGGGTATCGGGGGTCATTAGTTTTCAATCCTTTAGTAAAGGTGCTATCGCTATTTCCTAAGCGATAAATATGGTCCTCAACAATAAAAAAGGCATCATTATGAAGAAACACATCGTAAAATCTAAAATCTAAGCCCCCTAAAACCCCAACATTAATTTGCTCAATATTTTGGCTGCTTTCATTGAACCTAAAGAAACTAGTGCCAACACTGAAATAAGCATAATGCCCCTTTTGAGCGAGGAGTTTAAAAGTTCCATTTTCAACTGAAAATTGTGCTACCGTATCTAAGCTTAAGTCGTTATTCACCCTTACTATAGAACACATTTCACCCTGAATTGGATTTCTAATTACTAGATAGCTATCATTTTTTAAATTGAATTTTCCCAGGTATAAGTTTCTTGCAACCGCCCGCCTAAAGTTTTTAAAGTCTGAGGTAAGAAAATATTCACGGCTAGAAAACTCCGCATCATTTGATACTAGAATAGCATCATTTAGCAGAATTGACTGATGATATAAATAGCCATCTTTAGCATCTACTTGCTGCAGTTGTGCTTGGATAAAGCTGAAGCTTGCAAAGAAAAAAACAAGCGTTAAACTGAGCCGAATCCTTAAAATAAAGTATTGCATCAGGTGTTATTAGGGTTCTAAAGCTAAACTAACAAAAAAACTGCCAGATATTTCAACCCTCGGGTGAAGCCTGAAGATATGGTTGGTCCTTAGCATGCCATTAGGATAAAATGGAATCCCCTTAGTTTCGGCTAAGGGGATTTTTTTTCATCGGGAATTAAAGTATTTTGGTAAAATGAAACTAATTATACTTGCAAGCTCGAAGAGCGCATGAAGAGTAAATGCTTCTATGTAATTACACTAAACCCTATAATTTAGGCTAATATTTGCAGCCACTCCAGAGGTCAAAGAACGAAACGTTTTATGAGCGGATACTTAAACATTAAGGCGAAAATATTTTCTTTTTCAATAATAGAAGCACTAAGCCTAGTGCTTCTATTACTTTTTGGCGTATCCTCCAATTTAGTGGCTCAAAGTCCGTATCGCGCTGGAACAGCATTCACGACCATTCCAATGGACTATGGTCAACATAGTCAAGTGAATTTTAATGATAATATGTTTTATGGTGATACTTTGTTAAACCAGCTATTTATAGTCGGAAATAATGAGGCTTGTGTGCGCATCAAGGCCCATTACGCTCAATGGGATACCCTTTTTTTTATAGAAAAGGATTCTTTGGTAGTTGTTAGTTTGCCGTTAAAATACATCGATCACCCTTATTACCAGCCAATTACTAATAGTATCACCATTCGATCTACTTGTCCAATTACGGTTATTCAAGGTGTGGGAATTGGAAGGGAAAACACCTTTTCTAAGGATCCGAGCAGGCTAAACTCCCTTTTGAATCAAGTAGAAGCTACCGCCTTATTACCAGATGAGGTGTTTGCTCAGTCAAGCTCTCTACATCCATTTATTAGTTCAAGTAGTGCTCTACTGAGGGAATATCCCCCCGTTCAATTTGGGACTAAGATGCCGTATGTTTTACAATCATTGGAGGATAGCAATAATTTGTTATTTAAGAGTAGTATCAGTTTAGGGGTTAATGTTCCCGATCCACCTGTTTTTTTGTTTAGTCCAAACGATAGTTTAAACATCAGTCTTAATCGTAACGAAACCTATTACTTAGGCAGAATTCAAAATTTTTTTGAGCTAGATAATGAAAGCTTAGTTCATTCTTTAAATCAAAAGCCTTTCAAGCTTTATACTACTGTACTAAACACAATGTTTTCTAGTGGTCCTGGGGGTGGTGCTAACAATTCAGGTTTTGTGTTTGAAGATTTAAAACCAGAAAATACTTTGGCCCAAACTTATCATATTGCACCCACGTCGGGTAATGTGGGCAATCTATATTCATTAATCGCCCCTTTTGATAGCACGATAATAAATTATAATGGCCAGTTTTTCTTAAGACTCGATAGTTTACAACGCTTTGATACTTGTTTAACTGGTCCAATGCATTTTGAAGCAAATAAGCCCTTTTTTATCTCAATAGTTCCGTGTTTAGTCGATACGCTGGGTAAAAATAGTCGCTCTCCTTACATGGTGGCACCTGCTGGAGACAAGGATTTAATGCAAGAGAGCCTATTCACTACACTAAATGAGGCTGGCTTTGATAATGATTATCGTTTATCGCTTAGCTTACCTACTGCAGGAGTTGGACAGTTTAGCTTAAATGGAAGTAAGGTCAATGCTAGTTATTTTAGTCCTTTTCCTAACGATTCAAACTGGGCTTGGGCGGATATTCCTTTAGATAGTGGTATTTATAAAGCCACTTGTCAAGTAGGTTTTAATGCCTTTCAGTACAGTTGGTTTACTGACAGTGTAAATGGAGGACCAAGATATCCGAGCTATGGGTACAATTTAAGTGAAAGTGTTGTTTGGCCAGAAGATAGTTTTCGGCTGAGTTTGGGGCCAAGTGAAGGAAGTTTAGATACGATGGGTTACGATAGCCAGGTGTATTGTTCGAACGAAATCTTTTATTTAAGTCCTCCGAAACAACGCTTTACAACTTGGCATTGGACGGTGGGCGATAGTGTATTTAGTCAAGTAAGCGGAAGTAAAGCAGCGGCACCTTTTCCAATAAGTATATCACGGCCGGGTAATTACACTATTAAAGTTAGCGATAGTTTGGGATGTAGCAGTGGTGACAGTATAGATATTGAGATTTTAGACTTACCAGTAGCAAACTTTAGTTTCGAAACGTTGAGGACTTGCAATGGTATTAGCTTAAATCTTGAAAATAATAGTAGAAATGCCTCAGAGTATATTTGGTATTGGCTGGGCGATAGCACATCGGAGCAGAATCCTGTTATTTCCCTTTCAAGTTTCGGAATAGACTCTGTTTTAGAAGTTCAGTTGCTGGCGAAGAATGCGAGTTGCGAAAGCCGAATTGTTAGAAATATTCCACTGCGCGAAACAATGGAGAGTTTTAAACTTCCCAATATACTCACACCCAATGGTGATGGTATAAATGATGCCTTCTGTTTCGAGAATTTTGCTTCTTATGAGGGGTGCTTTAGTATTTCGATTGTAAACCGAAACGGAATACCGGTGTTTCGTACTAGCAATCCCGCGGATTGTTGGCGACCTTCGAATTTAGCTGCAGGTGTTTATTTTTACAAATTATCCTTGGCAGGTTCGTTCTATAATGGCTTTATTCATCTAATCTTTTAAAAGAGAGGTGAGGTCTCTGTTGGACTTTGGCAGATTCATTAGTACAATCGAATTCGAGTTAGTAATTATAATCATGGCCATTCATTTATTCTTTTTGCATTTAGCTTAAGAGCTTAATATAGCCAGGTGTGTCTACCTAAAGCTAGCTCGGATCTATATATTTCTTAATCCCCGCCACATATTCTTCAAAAGCAGTAATGCCTTCGGGGCTGAGGGCGCATTCGGTTTTGGGATAATTATTTACGAAGCTTTTGCTTACGCTGATGTATCCCGCCTCTTTCAGCTTATTAATTTGCACGCTGAGGTTGCCCTTGCTGGCTCCCGTTTCTTTGAGTAGGAAATTGAAATCGGCTTTTTCCAGACCAATTAAAAGGGAGACAATGCTTAGGCGCAGCTGATTATGTAAAAGTGGATTTAAACTAGGCAGCATTGCGGCGCGCTTGGGCTTGCAGCATGTATCCAGGAATTAAGTAGGAGAAAAGCATGGAGCAAGCGATTAATAATAGTTGAATTTCGAAGGTGACAAAAAAGGCAAAAATAGCTAAGGCCCAGTTTAAAACTGCGCCAAACATTAAAGGCTTAAAGCGGATTAAAGCGCCTGAGCTAAAAAGCCCTATGGCCCAGATAATTAATAGTATGGGGTAAACAACATCCCAAGCTAGTTTATAGCCTAAAACGATTAATATTAGCATGCTTATGGTGCAGGCTAACCATAAAGACGGTAACACCTTGTCGCTATACAAAGTGCGCTCGGATTCCTTGCTCTGCTTACGTCCCATTATAGCAGAAGCAATGCCCGCAAGGGGCATTAAAATAATCCACACGATATAGGGCATGCTAAAATTGGTGAAGCTTAGTAAGCCATAATGGATTAAGCTGGCGGCCAAAGCTACCCAGCCCCATAAAAGGTAAAACTTGCCATTGTCGCTAAACTTTTGCTGCGACTGCTTAATCATTCTTTCAATTAGTTGTAGTTGCTGTTCTGCGGTATTCATGTCTAATTATTTTTTGGTGAGATTCATTTCGAAAAAGGGATACATCGCATCGCTGTCCTTAGGCTGGAAGTAGCCTTTTTCCTGCCAATTACCATCTTGTGCATCAATTTTATAGATAATGGTTCCAGTAGGAACGGTAAAAGACCATTCGGCTTTTTTCTTTCCAGTTACTTTGAAATCGGCAATTACGCTACGATTATCTCTGGTAAAGCTGTGTAATTTATAAGACTGGCTTGCGTCATCGTAGTAGAGTAGGCCCGTAGCGTTAAATAATTCTTCCCCGCTGTCCGAATCACTGCCAATGCCGTCAACTACAATAACCGTTTTACCAGCACCCCAACGTACATATTCTTTTTGAGTGAATTCGGTTTTTTTATTGCCGGGTTCAGAACTGATGGCTTGGCCCTCCCATTGTCCGATCATCCATTCTAAGTCCTCGCTAATCTTGCTTTGTGCACTCAGGTTAAAGGAGATCGCTAAAAGTAGTATTAAGTATTTCATGTCTCTAATTTTATGTCAAATGTAAACTAGTTTATAAAATAAACCAACTATAAAGGAGAAAATATTTGTCGGCCAAAACATCTAATCATTCTCATTAGGTTTGTAGAAAATACTGCCATGGTAAAAATTACCCGTTTTTTTACGTTCAGCCTTGCTTTCCTTCTGGCTTTTGCTTGCACCGAAATTCCCAAGGAAAAGATTGATCTAATTATCACTGATGCTAAGATTTATAGCTTAGACGCCGACTTTTCCGTACAAGAAGCCTTGGCCATTGATGCGGGGAAAGTCGTGTCTATTGGCAGCAAAGCAGATCTTCTTAAAAGATTTGAAGCGCAGCAGGTGAAGTCTTTAGCAGGTGCTTACATTTACCCTGGTTTTAATGATGCCCATGCGCATTTTGTAGGCTATGCCCGCGGTTTGCGTAAAGTAAATTTAATGGGCACTCGCTCGTGGGCAGATGCGCTATCACGGGTAGTTGACTTCCAAAAAAAATACCCCAGCGATTATATTATTGGCAGAGGCTGGGATCAAAATGATTGGGAAGATAAATCTTATCCCCATCGCCGTAGCTTGGATAGTCTTTTTCCCGAAACTCCCGTTTACCTCGGTCGGATAGACGGCCATGCTGCCATTATTAATACCGCGGCGCTAGAGCATGCGGGATTATCTGGCGATGAAACTCTGGTAGGCGGCACGCTTCTGCAAGATGCGCAGGGATTTACCGGAATCTTAATTGATAATGCCACCGACCTTATTACTCTCCCAGCTATGGATGCCGCTCTTCAAAAGGAAGCTTTGCTAGAAGCGCAGGCTAATTTATTTGCTCAAGGAGTTACTTCGCTTACCGATGCAGGTTTGCTGGCTGCGGATATTGAGTTCTTGCAAGCACTTTACGCAGATTCATCCCTACATATTCGCGTTAATGCCATGGTCTCGGACGATTCGGCTTCCTTAGCGAAATACTTAAACGCCCCCATTGAAACGCCTACTTTACGCGTAAAAAGTGCCAAGTTTTATTTAGATGGAGCCCTGGGTTCGCGCGGAGCTTTATTATTGGAGCCTTACAGAGATGACACCACCAATTTTGGCTTACAGTTAAAACCCGCAAGCTATTTTAAAATGATGGCCGATTCTCTCGCTCAGCTGGGCTGGCAGATGTGTATTCACGGGATTGGCGATTCGGCCAATCGTTTAGCGGTAGACCTTTATAGCCAAGCCTTGGCAGGTTTGGAAGATCGTCGCTGGCGCATTGAGCATGCCCAAATTCTACATCCTGATGATCAAAATAAAATGGTAGCGGCAGGGATTATTCCTTCCATTCAACCTACTCACGCTACCAGCGATATGTACTGGGCGGAAGAACGGATAGGAGCGGAGCGCATGCAGTATGCTTATTCCGCTCAAAGTTTTTTAAACCTCGGCGCTAAATTACCTTTGGGGACAGATTTCCCCGTAGAAGATATTAATCCGCTTTACACTTTACGATCCGCTTATTTACGCCAGGATGCAAAAGGATACCCGATTAAAGGTTTCCGTCCCGAAGAAGCTTTAAGCTTTGAAGAAACTCTACGCGGTATGACCCAGTGGGGCGCTTATGCCTCTTTTGAGGAAGAGCAAAAAGGTACTTTGGAAGTAGGTAAATATGCCGACTTCGTAATTTTTAATAAAGACCTATCTACCTTGAGTGCCCAAGAACTAAGTAGCTTAAAAGTGCAGGCTACCTATTTAAACGGACAAGAAGTATATCGTAAATAAATTGCCACAGCTCTTTTATCATTGGTCTTATTTCTGGCAGAAAATCTTTGCGATATTTCGTCAGCTCTTCGCTAAAAAAACAGCGAATGGTAAATTGGCGCTGCATGCCATGTTTAAAAATGAAGCCAGTTTTTTAAAGGAATGGCTCGACTTTCACTTTGCGCATGGGGTAGATTTTATCCGCCTTACCAACGATGGTAGTGCTGATGATTTCGCCGCGGTTTTGGAGCCTTATCGGCAGATGGGTTTATTAGAATGGGAGGATAGTATCGATCATCCCAATTTTTATGTACGGGAAGAGTTTCATAAAAATCGGGCCCTACGCGATTTAGAGAAAAGCTATCAGTGGATTGCTTTTATAGACAGCGACGAATTTATCTTTCCCTTGCCGGGAGAAGGTATAAAAACGCATCTACCGGAGAGTGAAAAATGCGGGGGCATAGCACTAAACTGGCAGATGTACGGTACGGCCCATGTAGAAAAAATTGAGGCAGGCGAGTTTCTGATTGAGCGCTTAAACCGCCGTTTCCCCGACTTACACGAGGAGAATTATACCGTAAAAACTATTGTGCAAAGTGGCTACGGCGCACGTTTCTTTAATAAAAACCCGCATTACCCATTGTATAGCCCTTTCGCTAAGCTGCGCTGGCAAGATGGGCAGGAATTTAAACCTAATGAAAAACGTTTGCTGCATAAGCCGCTGCATATTAAGCACTATTGGTATCGTAGCGAAGAGTTTTTTAGAGAAGTGAAACGCCCGCGTCGTATCTTTTTTGAAGGAGCGGAAAGGCGGGAGATTTTAGAGCGCTGGCATTATGAGCGCAGTAATGCAGTATATCATCCCTTAGACCGATTTCATAAGGATAGAATATTAGCTTGGCGCGAAGAGCAAAAATCTTAATTTTTCACTTTATATTTAGCCAATAAACAAGATTCAACGATCTATGAAAGGACAACAGCCGAAGCGTTTATTTGATTTCCCGCGCTATCAACTTGCCCATCATCCTCTTAAGGATTCATTAGCCAATAAAATAAACGGAGTTTGGACACCCATCTCTACTGCAGAATATATTTCACTGAGCGAAAAAGCCAGTAGGGCTTTCATTGAAAAAGGGATCCAAGCCGGCGATAAAATTGCTATTGCTTCTACCACCAACCGCTGGGAATGGAATATTATTGATATCGGTGCTTTACAGGCTGCCGCTGTGGATGTACCTGTATACCCAACGATTTCGGAGGACGATTACGAGTTTATTTTCAATGATGCGGGTGTGAAAATTCTTTTCGTATCCGATGAAGAGCTTTATGAAAAAGTAAATCATATTAAGGATAAGGTTGATTCTTTGGTGGAAATTTACACTTTCGACCAAGTAGAGGGCGCACCGCATTGGCTCGAATTTTTAGCTATTGGTGAGGATGAAACCCATCAAGCAGAATTAGAGCGACGCATGGATGCGGTAGATGAAATGGATTTAGCCACGCTAATCTATACTTCTGGTACTACCGGTCGCCCGAAAGGAGTAATGTTGTCGCATAAAAATATTGCCTCTAATAGTTTGGCCTCAGTAGAGCGTATCCCCACCGAAGGGAAAGATGAAAGAGCCTTAAGCTTTTTACCGCTTTGTCATGTATACGAGCGCATGCTGATCTATTTATATTGCCATCAGGGCGTTGCAATTTATTATGCCGAGAATATGGAAAGTATTGGCGATAATATTCGCGAATTAAAGCCTACCATTTTTACGGCTGTACCACGTCTGCTTGAAAAAATCTACGACAAGATTGTGGCTAAAGGAGCAGACCTTAGCGGTATTAAAAAGCGACTTTTCTTTTGGGCTTTAGAGCTAGGTGAGGAGTATGAGTTAGAAGGGAAAAGTGCGGTTTATAATTTCAAATTATCTATCGCTAGAAAGCTGATTTTTAGCAAATGGCAAGAAGCTCTTGGCGGAAGAACCAAGGCTATCGCTAGTGGTTCGGCAGCTCTAAACCCGCGCCTGATTCGTATATTCTCTGCCGCAGGAATCAATATTCAAGAGGGTTATGGTTTAACCGAAACTTCACCCGTAATATCGGTGAACGGTCCCACTAAAGAATCGAAACGCATTGGTGCAGTAGGTCGTTTAATTGCCGATGTTGAAGTAAAGATTGCGGAAGACGGTGAAATTCTTTGCAAAGGTCCTAATGTAATGATGGGCTACTATAATAATCCCGATGCAACGGCAGAAGTATTAACAGAAGACGGATGGTTTCATACTGGCGATATCGGACAGTTTATAGATGGGGACTTTCTGAAAATTACCGATCGTAAAAAAGAAATATTTAAGACTTCGGGTGGAAAGTATATTGCGCCGCAATTAATGGAGACCCGATTTAAAGAATCGCACTTTATTGAGCAGATTATGGTTATCGGTGAAGGCGAAAAGCATCCATCAGCCATTGTGCAACCAGACTTTACCTTTTTGAGATCTTATTGCGAGCGCAAAGGAATTAAGTTTGGTTCCGAAAAGGAGATTGTAGAAAACGAGCAAATTATTGAGCGTATAAAGCAAGATGTGGAAAGTATTAACGAAAACTTTGGTAAGTGGGAGCAAGTTAAACGCATTGAACTGAGTGATCACACGTGGAGCATTGATGGGGGAGAATTAACGCCTACCCTTAAATTAAAGCGTCGTGTAGTAATGGCTTTGCACCAAGATCATTACGAACGCATTTACGGCCATAAAAAAGGAGCCTAATATATTTTAAAGAAAAAGGTCACTCTTGGGAGTGGCTTTTTTTTTTTGCCTATGGTGAAATTGCTGATTGGCCAATCTTTTAAATTGTTTCGATTATTTTTAAGAGGATCAGATTTTCGTAAAAAATAGAGCTACCAAGCGCATTTTCAAATATTTGGCTGCTAAAGTAGAGGAATTACAAGGCAGTAGAGCGTGATTTATGGAAATGAACTCGTCCTGTTCCACCTACAAACAGCTAGCCGTCTTTTCAGTTGAATCTTACTTTTTGTAGGCCTTCGGAAGCGCAAATAATAACCGAAACAGGTTTTTAAGATCTACAAATTGAATTCAATGCTTTCTTCCGGGTAGATGCATCGATTAATCTAGGTCTTAAAGCTAGAACTCGGTTTTTAGAATGCACTCTATCAAAGGAATTCTCGCAATCATTTCGATTTAGGTTACCTTGAGCCTGTTCCAAAATCTTCAATCAAATACCAGCATATCTTTGCAATATTGCAGGCTAAACTAAATCGGCATGGCATAAGAAATTACTTTCATAGCCTTAATTTCCTATGCATGCATAATTTTTTTATCTTAGCTCCCCATTCAAAATCAAAGCATTGAAACCAGAGGAAACGGTAGACTTTCAAATTAAAAGAACCTGGCAAAGTATTGCCAAAATGTATAATGAGGAGGCTGCGGGATACGGAGCAACCATGGCCACCGGCTTTGTGCTCCTAAATATTGATAGTGAGAAAGGAACGCCATCCACAGCTTTGGGGCCTAAAATGGGGATGGAAGCCACCAGCATGAGTCGCATCTTAAAGTCCATGGAGGAAAAGAATCTTATAAGCAGAAAGCCTAATCCAGCGGATGGGCGCTCTGTATTAATTCACCTTACTCCTTTTGGAATTGATAAACGAAAAGACGCTAAGCAGGCGGTAATCAATTTTAATAATTCCGTTTTCGAACGCTTTAGTAAGGATGAATTAAAAACATTTTTTAGAGTAATCGAAGGGATAAATACAATGATATTAGATCATAAACTTGAAACTGAAAAATTATAATATGAAAAAAGTAATTCAGCATGCCACCGTATTAGGTTCAGGCATTATGGGTAGCCAAATCGCTTGTCATCTTGCTAATGTGGGAGTACGAGTGCTGCTTTTAGATATTCCACCGCGTGAACTATTGCCGGCTGAAGAAAAAGCAGGCCTAAGCCTTGAGCATCCCAAGGTGCGCAATCGTATTGTAAACGATAGTCTTAGCAAAGCGGTAAAAATGAATCCCGCCCCATTATTCGATAAGTCTTATGCTAGTCGAATTACTACTGGTAACTTTGATGATGATTTAGATAAAATCTCCAAAACAGATTGGATTATTGAAGTGGTGGTTGAACGCCTCGATATTAAACAGAGTCTGTTTGATAAAGTAGAAAAATACCGTAAGGCTGGTACTTTTATTTCTTCCAATACTAGTGGTATTCCCATTCATTTAATGACCGAGGGGCGCAGTGAAGATTTCAATCAACATTTTTTAGGCACCCACTTTTTTAATCCTCCGCGCTACTTAGAGCTTTTAGAGATAATCCCTACCGCACATACGAAACCTGAGGTGGTGGATTTTTTTATGCATTATGGCGATCGCTTTTTAGGGAAAACGACCGTACTATGTAAAGATACACCTGCTTTTATTGCCAATAGAGTAGGGGTCTTTGGTATCATGGACCTTTTCCATAAAGTATCGGAAATGGGACTTTCCGTAGAAGACATCGATAAGCTAACGGGACCATTAATCGGCCGACCTAAGTCAGCAACTTTTCGTACCGCCGATGTAGTAGGTTTAGATACCCTAATTCATGTGGCTAATGGTTTGGCTCAGGCCGTTCCAAAAGACGAGCAAAAGGAAAAATTTGTACTGCCAGGCTTCTTGCAGAAAATGCAAGAAAATAATTGGCTGGGATCTAAAAGTGGACAAGGCTTTTACAAGAAGGTTAAAAATGAGGATGGTAAATCCGAGATTCTTTCTTTGGACCTAGATACTCTAGAATATACCGCTCAGAAGAAATCTAAATTCGCTAGCCTCGAGCTTACCAAAAATATTGATGATGTACGCGAACGCTTTAAGGTGCTTATTAAAGGTAAGGATAAGGCGGGAGAATTTTATCGTCGCAGTTTAGCGGGAATTATGGCTTATGCCGCGAATCGTATTCCAGAAATTTGCGATGAATTATATCGCATCGACCAAGGGATGCGGGCTGGCTTTGGCTGGAAGCATGGACCATTTGAGATTTGGGATGCCATCGGCTTAGAAAAGGGTATTGAACTTATCGAAGCAGAAGGTTTATCCTTAGCCGATTGGGTGAAAGACTTAAAGGCCTCGGGGGCCAAAGGTTTTTATACAATTGAAAATGCTCAAGCACACTATTATTCCATTCCCGATAAGGCTTATCAAGCTTTACCTGGTGGTAAGAGCTTCATTGTACTCGATCATATTCGTCCCACTAAAACAGTGTGGCAAAACAGCGATTGTGCTGTAGAAGATTTAGGCGATGGTATTTTAAATATTGAATTCCGTTCGAAAATGAATTCGTTGGGTGGTGGTGTTTTGGCCGGTATCAATAAGGGTATCGAATTAGCCGAGAAAGATTACCGAGGAGTAGTTATTTCGAATCAAGGAGATAATTTTTCAGTGGGGGCTAATCTCGGAATGATCTTTATGATGGCCGTTGAGCAAGAATACGACGAATTGAATTTTGCCATAAAGCACTTTCAAGATACCATGATGCGTGTGCGTTATTCGAGTATTCCAGTAGTGGTTGCTCCCCATCAAATGTCGCTCGGAGGTGGCTGCGAAATGTCGCTTCACGCAGATGCGGTGCAAGCTGCAGCTGAAACTTACACGGGCTTAGTCGAATTCGGTGTTGGGGTTATCCCTGGCGGTGGTGGTACTAAAGAACTCACCCGTCGTGCGGCACAACGCTACCTGAAAGACGATATCGAAACGAACGCTTACCGCGAATACCTTTTTATGATAGGACAAGCCCAAGTGGCTAAGTCGGCTAAAGAAGCCTTTAATATGGGGATTTTCGTAGAAGGCCGCGATGGTATATCGCTTAACCGACATCGCTTAATCGCCGATGCGAAAGAGAAAGCTTTAGCCTTGGCTGATACTGGTTATGTAATGCCCGTGAAAGAACGCGATATCAAGGTCTTGGGGAAACAAGCCTTAGGTATGTTTACCGTGGGAGCGCACACTATGTGGGAAGGTGGTTATATTACCGATCACGAAAAGAAAATGGTAGAAAAACTCGGTTACGTAATGTCAGGCGGCGACCTCAGTTCACCCACTATGGTATCTGAGCAATACCTGCTTAACCTTGAGCGCGAAGCTTTCTTAAGCCTTTGCACCGAAAAGAAAACTATGGAAAGAATCCAGCATATGCTGAAAACTGGGAAGGTTTTGAGGAATTAATTTTTTAAGATTTTAGATATCAGACATGAGATTTTAGAGATGCATCAGTATAAGAATTTGAAATTTTGGCAGAAAGCAATGGATATGGCGCAAAAGGTTTTTGAAATCACAAGTGAGTTTCCCAGTGATGAGCGTTTTGGCTTAACTTCACAATTACGTCGTGCTGCAGTTTCAGTGCCTTCTAATATTGCTGAAGGAGCAGGTAGAGGAACGGATGCAGATTTTAATCGCTTTTTAAATATCGCTAATGGATCCTTGAATGAAATAGAGACCCAGTTTTTATTAGCCAAAAGGTTTAACCTAATTAATGATTTTCTAATGACAAGTGTACTCAATGAACTTAATCAAATTCAGAGAATGATTTTCAAGTTTCAGCTCACACTTAAAAAGTGACCGTTCTAATTTCTAATATCTCAGATCTAACATCTCTTTCCGAAATAATAAAATTTACAATAAAATATAATGAACGCATACATCGTAGCCGCAAAAAGAACCGCCGTTGGCAAGGCACCGAGAGGGAAATTTAAGTTTACACGCCCTGATAATTTGGCGGGGACCCTCATTCAGGAAATTATGAAGAGCATGCCCCAGTTAGATAAAGATCGCATAGATGATGTGATTGTGGGGAACGCCATGCCAGAGGCAGAGCAAGGCATGAATATCGGACGTCTAATTTCTTTGATGGGATTGGATACTGTTAAAGTTCCCGGGGTGACCGTTAATCGCTGGTGTGCCAGTGGAGTAGAAACGATTGCTATGGCTTCGGCAAAAATAAATGCTGGTATGGCCGATTGTATAATTGCCGGTGGAGTAGAAAGCATGAGCTATGTTCCCATGGGTGGATATAAAGTGGTGCCTAGTTTTGAATTGGCGCAATCAAATGCCGACTATTACAATAATATGGGCCTTACGGCAGAAGCGGTAGCACAGGAATATAAGATTAGCCGCGAGGATCAAGATAAATTTGGTTACGATTCGCACATGAAAGCTTTAAAAGCTATCGAATCAGGGCGTTTTGTAGACGAGATTCAGCCCATCGAAGTCGAAGAAATTTACCTCGACGAAAATGAAAAGCGTCAGGTGCGTACTTATACGGTCGATACCGATGAAGGTCCACGTTTAGGTACTTCGGTAGAGAGTATGGCGAAATTGCGTCCCGTGTTTGCAGCTAAAGGATCAGTAACCGCTGGTAATTCTAGTCAAATGAGTGATGGAGCCGCCTTCGTAATGGTGATGAGTGAAAAAATGGTAAACGAGTTGGGTTTAAAACCCATCGCGCGGATGGTCAATTACCAAGTGGTTGGAGTGCAACCCCGCTTAATGGGTATTGGACCGGTAGATGCCATTCCGAAAGTTCTTAAAGCTTCAGGGCTGAAAAAAGAGAACATCGATTTATTCGAGCTTAATGAAGCTTTCGCTTCTCAATCTTTGGCGGTAATTAGAACTTTAGATTTAGATCCCGCCAAGGTAAATGTTAATGGGGGAGCTATCGCCATGGGACATCCTCTAGGCTGTACCGGCGCAAAATTATCTGTGCAACTATTTAATGAGCTTAAAAAACGCGACCAGAAATATGGCATGGTTACGATGTGTGTAGGTGAAGGTCAAGGAGCAGCTGGTATCTACGAGATGCTTTAGTCCTCTTCACAAATATTAATTTGAAAAACCCTAGTCTTAAGAGGCTGGGGTTTTTTATTCGCCATTGGCTGTAAACCATTGTATTTCTGTTCATTTATAAAGTAGTTCAAAATTTTTTTAAAGCTCTTGTCCCTTTTTTGTAAAAGCAAACGTATACTCTAACACACGAATCAGTAAAAAATATAAAAATGAAAAAATTAGTACTCTTGGCCTTAATGGCTATCGGCTTTGGCTCTCATGCGCAGGGCACTTTATCAGTAAATCTAAGCAATGGTGGTACACCAGTTCCAGGCACCGCTGTTTTATATTATAACTCAGTCAGTTCCTTCTACGGAAACGGTTATGCGAGCCAACCCACTTACGATCGTTTTGATAATATCTCTTATACCGATGCAAATGGCGATATAAGTTTTTCCTTGAACAATGTAACTCCTAACGATACGGTTTTTTGGGCTGTAAAGGATTGTACGGGCAATTATGTTTGGAGTGCGGGGAATATTACCCAGGCTAACCCAAGCATTACCACTACCTTGCCAGTATCGTGCGCTCCTAGTGATTGTGACGCTATCTTTAAGGTAGATTCATTTCCTAGCGCAGCGGGAACGAATCATTTTATTCAAGCCTTTGCAATGCGTCATTTTTCATACACGTCCTTACCAGCTAATATCCCGAGTAGTTTTTTATACTACGGCAATTCTGGATCAGGCACTAGTCTAGGATTTACTAGTAGTAATTACGATAGCCTTTTTGTACCAAATACATTCAATGGATTTTTCACCTTTTGCTTTAGTCGAGTAGATTCATTTTGTACTTCTAGTTGTGATACTATTAATATCGGGGGTAGTACTAGCCCTAGCTTGGTAACTTGCAATCCTGCTTACTCAGTAGATACGGCAAACTCTGGTTTAGCGCAGGGACAGTTAATTCTTTTAGAAAACTCTACTTCTAATGGAAATATTATCAGCTACGATTGGGACTTCGGCGATGGCACAACCATTAGTGCTCAATACCCTAGTCATAACTACACTTCAGTAGGTGTTTACAACGTTTGTCTTACAATAACCGCTGTTGATAGCACAGGAATTGACACTTGCGTTTCTAACTTCTGCGATACTATTGGTTTCGATGCTAACGGAAACTTGGTTTACAAAGGCATGACGGGCTTTACCATCAATGTAATAGATCCTGCCACTATTGGTTTGGAAGATAAAGTTTTGGAGTCTTCTCTAAGCCTATTCCCTAATCCAGCGACTGATAAAGCGCAACTTACCTGGGATGCTAGTCTTGATGTGCAAAAGGTAGCAGTATTCAGTATCAGCGGACAAAAGTTAAAAGATTTAGAGCCTAACACTAATCAAGTAGAGATTTCGGACTTAGAGTCAGGTGCCTATTTAGTAAGAGTGAGTAGTAAAACCGCTACTAAAACTTT
>CBFHVV010000019.1:0-45565 GCA_965658965.1 Croceimicrobium sp. | reverse complement strand
AAACCCTCCATCTTTATTAAACAAATAAGTAAGGAGCGTTTCGCTTATATTCAAGAGAAGCTTCACATTTATCCGGGCTTTTATCCGCAAAAGCGTATTCTGCGTAGTTATCAAAATCGAGCTGCTTCCAATGTAATTGGCTTTATCGGTGAAGCAGGCTTAAACTTTATTAAGAACAACCCATCCTACAGCCAGGGCGATTTAATAGGAAAAACTGGCATTGAAAAAAGTTACGAGGATATTCTAAAGGGTACAACAGGGCATATCTATAATTTGGTAGATGTCCATAACCGCAGCCAAGGATCTTATGAAGGCGGTATTTACGATACTTTACCTGAGCCAGGGAAACATATCACTTCAACTATAGACATTGAGCTTCAGGCTTTGGGAGAACAATTAATGTATAATAAAAGGGGGAGCATCGTAGCCATTGAGCCCAGCAGTGGTGAAATTTTAAGTCTAGTAACGAGCCCCACTTATGATCCTAACCTGATGGTGGGTAGTGAAAGAACTACCAATTATTCGAAACTTTATTTAGACAGCATAAATAAACCCCTTTTTGATCGAGGTCTCCTCGCAGAATATCCTCCCGGCTCACCCTTTAAGGTTATCAACGCATTAATAGGCCTACAAGAGGGAGTTATCACAAAAAACTCGAGCTACACCTGCCACCACGGCTTTCATTATGGTCGCTTACATGTAGCGTGTCATTGTGGAACCAACAGTCCCATTGCTTTACGTAAAGCTATTAGTAAGAGTTGTAATAATTATTTCTGTCAAGTATTTAAGTCTATAATTGAGAAGTACCCTGTTGCTCAAGAAGGTATGGACGTTTGGAGTAAGCATGTAAAAAGCTTTAATATGGGTCGCTTCCTAAATAATGACTTACCTACGGGAAGAAAGGGTTTAGTGCCTGATGCAGATTATTACGACAAGGCCTTTGGCTACACTGGCTGGCGCGCTGTTAGCACCATATCTTTAGGAATTGGTCAAGGTGAGTTATTGTTAACCCCTATACAAATGGCTAATATGACAGCTGCCATTGCCAATCACGGTTTTTACTACACTCCTCATATTGTAAAAGCCATCGATAACCAGGCTATTACAGATCCGAATTTCACGGAACCAAAATATACCACTATCGACAGCGCTCACTTTCCCGTGGTAATTAACGGAATGTTCGACGTTTTTGAAACGGGAACAGCGCGTTATTCACGTCACGATACTATTGAGATGTGTGGTAAAACTGGTACGGCGCAAAACCCACATGGACAAGATCACAGCATTTTTGTAGCCTTTGCTCCCAAGGATGACCCTAAAATTGCGATTGCAATAATTGTTGAAAACGGTTACTGGGGAAGCCGCTGGGCAGCACCGATAGCGAGCCTCTTAATAGAGAAATATCTAACTGGAGAAGTAAATCGCATGGAAATGCAAGAACGCATGCTGGCTGGTGATTTAAGTGAGGAATACGAAAAGCAATTATTGAGCATCTATAAAAAGCCAATAAAATTGAAGGATGAGGGGGAATAGAGGCTTTGTTCAAAATGTAGATTGGCTAACAATCGCTTTATTTTTGATCCTTGTCCTAATGGGCTGGGGAAATATTTATGCTGCCGTTTACGACGAAGAACATGCCAGTATTTTTGACCTGAGTCAACGCTATGGGAAGCAACTAATGTGGATTGGAACTTCAATTTTAATCATCGCGGTAATCTTTATTTTAGACGGCAGTATTTATCAAACCTTGGCCATACCCATTTATATCACTACCATGCTAGCCTTATTAATAGTGCTTTTTGCTGGTAAAGAAATTGCTGGGGCTCGCTCTTGGTTTGTTTTTGGTGGCTTTAGTATTCAACCTTCCGAATTTGCAAAATTTGCGACTGCCCTTGCACTGGGAAGTTTTTTGGGTAAAAAAGATCGCAACTTAAAAGGCCTGCGCGATAAATTAATAGGTTTCCTCATTATCATCATTCCCGCCGCTCTAATTATTCCTCAACCCGACCCAGGTTCGGCTTTAGTGTATAGCTCACTTCTACTGGTAATGTACCGCGAAGGACTTTCGGGTTCGTATATTTTTATTGGCCTTGCGCTGGCAGTTTTATTTTTAATGAGTTTACTAATACCGCTTCTAAGCTTGCAAATTGCCCTAGCCGCCTTAGCCATTTTAGTAATTGTTCTTACTCGAAAATCTAAGGGATTCTGGCTTAAAGTAGTCGGTTTATGGCTATTAAGCGCAGTAGTTGTTAATACCGTAGATTATGCTTTCAACAATATCTTAGAAGACCGCCACCGTAACCGTATTAATATTTTACTTGGGAAAGCCCATGACCCGAAAGGAATTGGTTACAATACTGCCCAATCTATGATTGCTATTGGATCTGGTGGTGCCATTGGCAAGGGATATCTTAATGGTACCCAAACCAAGTTCGATTTTGTACCTGAGCAAAGTACCGACTTTATTTTTTGCACCGTTGGAGAAGAATGGGGATTTGCAGGCAGTGCCCTTTTAGTCCTACTCTTTATGATTCTCTTTTTTAGATTAGTATGGTTAGCCGAAAGGCAGAAGAGTACGTTTGCGCGGGCCTATGGCTATGCGGTGGTAAGTATCCTATTTTTCCACTTTACCATTAATATTGCTATGACCATTGGTTTGGCACCAGTAATAGGTATTCCATTACCATTTTTTAGCTACGGTGGCTCATCGCTGTGGGGTTTTACCCTTCTGCTGTTTATTTTCTTAAAGCTAGATTCGTTTCGCTTTGAAACCCTTTAAGAATTTCCTGGTCCCTTAAAAGACTATTATTCAATTATTTCCACCCCCTTCCAAAAGGCCACATAATTGCGAATATTATTCGCCAAAGGTTTGGTATCTGGATAATACCAAGCAGCATCTGCATTTTCTAAGCCATCTACCTTTAAGGTAAAATATCTGGCATCTCCTTTCCAAGGGCAATAAGTGGTGGTATCTGAATGTATTAGATACTCTTTTTTGACGCTTGCAGGGGGGAAGTAATGATTTTGCTCAATTACGATCGTGTCACTACTTTCTGCTATAATTTGCTTATTCCAAATGGCTTTCATCAAAAACTGTTTCATTAAAAAAGCCTCCGAAGAGGCTTTTTGTTCAATTTTTATTCATCTCAAACTGAAAATCGTTTGCGATTTTTTTGGTTTCGTAAGACCTTGAAAAACTTAAGATGTTTTGAATGGTCTGTGCATCAGGTCTCGCGTTAGTTGCATAGCCATCTTTAAGCGTAGTGGTTTTATCCATATACCATTATTTGTTAGACAAAGGGTAAACGGAGAGGACAATAACTTATTGTTAGATATTTAAAGTTACTTTATTATCCACCATCAATTTTCTTAAATTTATGAGTGCATATCGCATCCTACCTAAGGCAGTATTGATAGATACACCGGTTTGATCAGCTATATCTTTGAAGCTTAAGCCTGAAAAATGACGTAGTTTTAAAACTTCCAGTTGCTCTTCTGGCAAAAGCACAATTAATTTGTGCAGGTCTTTTTCAATTTGCGCTTGAATCATTTCATTCTCTGCGCTCGGTGTCTCATCTTTAATGATCTTAAAGATGTCGTACTGGTCATTTGGAGCTACGGTAGGAATACGCTTTTGTTTGCGAAAGTGATCTATCACTAAATTATGTGCAATCCTTAAAGACCACTGCAAAAACTTCCCTTCTTCGTTATAATTACCCTTCCTTAGAGTCTTAATAATCTTCACAAAAGTATCTTGAAACACATCGTTTGCTAAATCACGATTTTGAATCTTACTTAAAATATAAGAGAAAATTCGTTGTTCGTGCCTGCCGATAAGAATAGATAGTGATTGCTCCTTTCCATTGATGTAGAGCTTTACAAGCTCTGCATCTGTCATTGCTTTATAATCCATAGTCAAACCTGATTGGGTTAGTAAAAAGTCCGTAAATCAGTAAAGTAACTATGTAACTATAGGCAAATATTTTATTAAAGGAAGACGAGATTTTCGCCTTTGTATAAAACAAATATATAATTTTTGTTGTCAATCCAACAATGCAGAGTGAGAATGATAATTTTGCAGACTCGATAGAGCCGAAAAAATATGACCAAAAATACCGCTACAATAGAGCGTCAGCAAGGAAAAATAGAGATTAAGGGTGCTAAAGTTCACAATCTAAAAAATGTAAATATTAGTATTCCGCATCAGAGCCTAACGGTAATAACAGGCCTTTCTGGTTCTGGAAAGTCTTCCTTAGCCTTCGATACTTTGTATGCAGAAGGGCAAAGACGCTATGTGGAGAGCCTGAGTTCCTATGCTAGGCAATTTTTAGGTCGCTTAGATAAACCTGAGGTAGATAGTATTAAAGGCCTCTCCCCTGCGGTGGCGATTGAGCAAAAAGTAATTTCGCGTAATCCACGTTCCACCGTTGGCACGGTAACGGAAATATACGATTACCTTAAAGTTTTATACGCTCGTGTTGGCACTACTTATTCGCCCCTTACCGGTAATAAAGTGAAGAAACATCAATTAGAGGATGTTTTGAGATTCGTAAAGACTCTTCCCGAAAACACAAAATTCATTATTAAGTGTCCGCTAATCTTGCACGATCGTAAGTTAGAGGATCAATTAGAAATACTTTCACAACAAGGTTTCTCGCGGATGGCTCAGAATGGAGAGCTCTTACGAATTAGCGATTTTGATTTAAAAAAGCACTCATCGAAAGATACACTCGAAATAGTTGTGGACCGTTTGGTGGCCGATTGGAGCACGGAAGAAAACCTTAACCGCCTTGCGGATTCAGTGCAAACTGCTTTTTTTGAAGGGCGGGGTATTTGTCGCATTCAAATTAATGGGGAGGAGAAAGCACATGAGTTTTCCAATAAGTTTGAAATAGATGGAGAAGAATTTGAAGAACCCAGTGTTCACCTCTTCAGCTTCAATAATCCTTACGGGGCCTGCCCTACCTGCGAAGGCTTTGGAAACATCATGGGTATAGATGAGGACTTAGTGATTCCCGATAATTCACTATCCGTTTACGAAGATGCAATAGTTCCTTGGCGCGGAGAGAAGATGAGCGAATGGAAAAACCAATTTATTGCTGGTGCAGAAAAAGCTAAATTCCCCATTCATCGTCCCGTCTTTGAACTGAACGAAGAAGAAAAAGCGATGCTATGGGAAGGCAGTGCCCACTTTCGTGGCCTAGATGAGTTTTTCAAATATCTCGAATCTAAAAGTTATAAAATTCAGTTTAGGGTGATGCTTTCGCGCTATCGTGGTAAAACCAGATGCACCAGCTGCAAAGGATCGCGCTTGCGCAAAGAAGCAAACTATGTTAAAATTGGGGGACATTCCATTTCGGAGCTAGTGTCTTGGCCCATTGACCAACTGCATTCTCATTTCGAAAACCTTGAGCTGAGCGATCAAGAGTATACCATCGCAAAACGCTTATTACTAGAGATAGAAAATCGACTTTCCTATCTCTGCAAAGTGGGTTTGCCCTACTTAAATCTTAATCGACTTTCTAGCACCTTATCAGGCGGTGAGTCGCAGCGTATAAACTTAGCCACCAGTTTAGGGAGTGCCCTGGTTGGTTCTACTTATATTCTGGATGAACCCAGTATTGGACTGCATCCAAAGGATACCGCTCGCCTAATCGAAGTAGTGAAAGAGTTACGCGATTTGGGCAATACAGTAGTGGTGGTAGAACATGACGAAGAAATGATGCTCGCAGCTGATTATATTATCGATATTGGCCCAGAGGCTGGCACCAAGGGAGGTGAAGTGATCTATGAAGGCGAGTATACAGATCTTTTAAAAGCAAAAAATAGCCATACCGCTAATTACCTGCAAGGAAGGGATCAAATTGAGATTCCCATAAAAAAAGAGGCTCGTAAGTTTATCGAACTGAAAGGCGCTCGCGAAAACAATCTTAAAAATATTGATGTGAAATTTCCTTTACACTGCTTTACGGTAGTAACTGGGGTTAGTGGATCTGGAAAAAGTAGCTTGATTAAAAAAATTCTTTATCCTGCGCTTAAAAAGCGTTTAGGGGGCTATGGCGAAAAGACTGGTAAACACAGTAACTTTGATGGTGCTTGGCAAGACATTAGCGACGTTGAGTTTGTAGACCAAAACCCCATTGGGAAAAGTAGCCGCAGTAATCCAGTAACTTACATTAAAGCTTACGACGATATCCGTCAGCTTTATACTAGTCTGCCTCTTGCAAAAGCAAGAAAGTACAAAGCGGGCTATTTTTCATTTAATATTGACGGAGGCCGTTGCGATAAATGCCAAGGGGAAGGCGAGATTACAATTGAGATGCAATTTATGGCCGACGTTCACTTAAAGTGTGATGTGTGCCACGGTAAACGCTTCCGCAAAGAAATACTTGACGTTAAACTCGCAGACAAATCTATCTACGATATCTTGGAACTCACAGTTGATAATGCTATTGAGTTCTTTAAGGCAGAAGGACAAGATAAAATAGCGGCCAAACTCCAACCCCTTCAAGACGTTGGTTTGGGTTATGTAAATCTGGGACAAAGCTCCTCTACCCTTTCTGGTGGAGAGGCACAACGCATTAAACTTGCCACCTTTTTATCAAAAGGAAGCGCAAAAGAACCGGTGCTTTTTATTTTCGATGAGCCTACCACTGGCTTACACTTTCATGATATTAAAAAGTTATTGCAAAGCTTTTACGCCCTGCTTAAAAACGGACATAGCATCGTAGTAATCGAGCATCACCCTGATGTAATGAAGTGTGCAGATTGGATTATCGACCTTGGGCCCGAGGGGGGCGACAAAGGCGGTGCTTTGATTTTTCAGGGCAAACCTGAAGAAATGATAAACTGTAAAGAATCTATTACTGCACCCTTTTTAAAAGATAAACTTTTGGCGTGAAACTGAGTTAATTCTAAAAGCGTTAAAAATGGCCAATCCCGAAAAACGATTTAGATTAAGACAAGGTGAGAAAATAGTAGGCTATATGCGAAAGGTAAGCGCTACTATGATCCTTTATTCCCGCGATGGTTTTTGGTGGCGTGGCTTTCCTATCGAGTACGACGAACTTGATGAATATGTTGGTTTTCGGGATCGCAATAATCGCTATATATACGAGTGGGATATTCTCGATTTTAAGATTGACCCCGATGGTAGCTATAGCAAAGGAGTAATTCTATGGGAAGCAAAGGAAGAAGTATTCGGTATAAAGGCTATTAGCGAAGGAAGCTTTATTCCGCTCTTCATAGATGATATTGCTATGTTTAATCCACGTGAACTAAAAGTCTTTTCTCACCTATTTTTAAATCCAGCGCTAAAAGCAGAATTGAAAGTAAAAGACTAATTCAATTTACTCAAAGTTTTGGGTGCATTAACTTCTGTCTTAGGGATATGTAAAAGGTTATGAACCACTACAGTATCTAAATCTAGGCGCACCTTTAACCATTCTCTAATTTGTTCAGATTCGGGTTTCAGCCCCAGCGTATCCTGTAAGCTCCAATACAGGTTAGTGGTTATGAGAGTATCCTTATCCCCTTCTTTCAGTTCTATCATCCTAGCCATACCGATAGTGTAAAGTCTGGGATGATTTACTTTTAACTCTGCCATCATCTGATCTATGGGCAAGCGTAAATTCATTTCCTGGCTTAGGGCGGAGCGTAATTGAGTAATTGTCTGTTCTTTAGTTTGCAGTTCCATTTGGCTTTTAGAAAAGACATCAACAAGTTTATTCACCTCAGCAGAATTCATTTCATCCATACTCTGTGGTTGTACCACCTTCACCTCAATATTTTCGAGATTGTAATTCTTTAGCTTCTTTCGCCAAGAATCCACCACCTTTAAAGGAATGTTTTCTCCGAAGAATACTAGACTTAATGAATGGCTGTCATCCTCTTGCGTAATGAAGTCTTTTTTCACCAATTCTGCGCCTTCATAAAAAACGTTCTCCTGCACAAATAAATCAACCCGACGGGTTAAGTAAGATTCGGAAACTACCTGATAGAAAGTAAAACCACTAGGCACGATAATAACCAAAAGCACCGCAAATACGTAGCGTCGGGCCCGCTTAGCCCTAATGGGGTCTACGAAATCCTTTACCGGGAAGGAAAGAAAGCGAACCGTTAGAAAGGTAGCAAGTGAAATAAAAATAGAATTGATTAAGAAGAGGTAAAAGGCACCAAAGAAAAAAGACCATTGTCCCGTGGCTATTCCGTATCCTGCCGTACATAAAGGTGGCATTAAGGCTGTGGCTATGGCCACCCCTGGCACAACATTGTTTTTTATCTTGCGGTTAGCCGCTAAAATCCCAGCCAATCCTCCAATAAAAGCAACAATAACATCTAATAATGTTGGGCGGGTACGAGCAAGAAGTTCAGACTGCGCATCTACCAGTGGAGTGAGCAAAAAATAAACGGTACTAGTAATTATACTCACGGTAAACATTACTGCAAAGTTTTGCAGAGAACGCTTCATGGTAGACCAGTCATTAATTCCCAAACTCAAACCAACACCTAAGATCGGACCCATTAATGGAGAAATAAGCATGGCTCCGATAACCACTGCTCCAGAGTTTACATTTAAACCTATCGAAGCAATGAGAATACTAAAAATGAGAATCCAAACATTGTAGCCCTTGAAGTCTATATCAAGCTTGATAGACTCGATGGTATCCAAAGGATGTGCATTATCTTGGATTCGTAATGTGCGGTAAACCAGCATTCGCAAAGAGCGAAAAGCGATAGCCAAATAGGTTGAGGCACTTTGTTCTTCTGTTGGCTTGCTATCCTTGCCCGGCTGTAAATCTTCTGCCATTAATTTTTGAATAATTAGTCTCGCTTTTCGAGGGCCTGCTTAGCAGCCTCGACGATTTTGGACGAATTTCCGACAAAAATTTCATTATTCCACAGCAAAATTGGTCGCTTCAAAAAGCTGTAATGCGATAAGATCAACTGTCTTATTTCTTGCTCCCGCTCCGCCCCATCACTAAGATTTTGATCACGTAGTAAGCGCGCCCTTTTGTTAAGTAAGCCTTCGTAGCTACCCATTCTTTCCTTTAAAAAATCAAGATCTGATTCACTTATTGCCTCCTTTTTCAGGTCCTGTAAGTCAAGACCTTCTAAAGGCCATGTTTTCATAATACTCTTACAAGTACTGCAGGTAGAGAGGTAAAAAAATTTATTTTTCATGACTGGCGAGCTTCTTTCGCAGATGGTACTAAGATCTAAATTTTTGTCCTTTAAATTTATTAGAGCTTAAAAAAGACCGCTGATATTGCCCTCAGCATCAATGTCAATCTTTTGGGCAGCAGGAACGCGTGGTAGTCCTGGCATACGCATGATATCTCCCGCTAATGGAACAACAAAACCTGCACCAGCGGCAATTTCAATGCCTCTAATATTAAAAACGAAGCCACTGGGTCTTCCAATTAATTTAGGATTATCGCTCAGCGATTTCTGCGTTTTAGCCATACAAACGGGTAAAGCATCCAAGCCAAGATCTTGTATATTTTTAAGATCTTTCAGTGCCTTATTACTATACTCTACCCTATCAGCGCCGTAAATTTCCTTAGCAATAGTTTCAATTTTAGCGCGCATACTTAAATCCAAGTCGTACAAAACTTTAAAATCACTGCCTCCTTTTTCGATTTCTTCCACTACCGCTGCCGCTAGATTTTTAGCTCCTTCACCACCATTGGTCCAAGCGGTGCTTGAGATTGCTTTAACACCCCAATTGGCACAAGCATCTACCACGGCTGCCACCTCTTCGGGTGCATCACCACTAAATTCGTTAATCGCTACCACAGGCTTAAGGCCAAATTTTTTCGCATTTTCAATGTGCTTCTCGAGATTTACCATACCAGCTTTAACAGCACTAACATCGGTATCTTGTAAATCATTTAATGCCTTGGCTCCATGATACTTTAAGGCCCTTACGGTTGCAACAATAACTACTAAGGCAGGTTTAAAACCAGCGGCGCGGCATTTTATGTCAAGAAATTTCTCTCCTCCCAAATCGAAACCAAAACCCGCCTCGGTTACGGCGTAGTCTGCTAATTTCAAGCCCATTTGCGTAGCAATAATCGTATTGGTGCCTTGGGCAATATTAGCAAAAGGGCCACCGTGTAAAAGCACGGGATTACCCTCTAAAGTTTGCACCAGATTGGGCTTTACAACATCTTTTAAAAGCGTTGCCATGGCTCCTTCCGCTTTTAGGTCGCGGGCATAAACTGGTTTTTTATCAAAAGTATAAGCCACTAAGATATTCCCTAATCGGCGTTTCAAATCCAACAGATCTAATGACATACAAAGGATGGCCATCACTTCCGAGGCAGCCGTGATATCAAAACCGCTTTCGCGCGGCACACCGTGCGTTTTACCACCTAATCCCACGTTAACAAAGCGCAAGGCTCTATCATTTAAATCTACCACCCTCTTCCATAAAATGGTTCTCGGATCTATCAGAGGCTCCGATTGAAAATGAATGTGATTATCTAGAACCGCAGAGAGTAAATTATGGGCCTTTTCAATCATTCCGAAATCACCCGTGAAGTTTAGGTTAATATCCTCCATCGGCACTACTTGGGAGTGACCTCCACCGGTAGCTCCACCTTTAATTCCAAATACGGGCCCTAAAGATGGCTCTCGTAAAACCGCAATAGACTTATGCCCTAGCTTAGAAAGACCATCATGCAGACCGATAGAAACAGTGGTTTTCCCTTCTCCCGCAGGGGTTGGCGAAATAGCAGAAACCAAAATTAAATTCCCATCCTCCTTCTCTTTCGCAGTGTTTAAAGCCACCTTAGCCTTGTAGTTTCCGTAAAGTTCAAGTTGCTCGGGAGAAATATGTAACTTCTGAGCAACCTCATGGATTGGCAGCGGTCTATATTGGCGGGTAATATCTAAGTCAGACATATTGCAAGAGGAATTAGTAAATTTGTTTGTAATTTGATTGCCTCTGCAAGTTACTACGCATCCCTAATAAAGACCATAAAAACGTGAAGAATTTAAGCCGACAGCCCTCATTTATAAAGGTTCTTTTGATTGTGATCACTTTAGCTGGAAATAGCCTCTGCGGACAAAATGGGGATTCCTTCGGTAATCCCGAAACAACCGATGAGTTTGTGGCTCAATTAAAAAGTTCGGCCTTATTAGTGCGACTCCAAGATAAGTCGAAATCTATTGCTACTTTACAAGAAAAAGGATTAGCCAAAGAGGCGCAAGCTATCGCTGATGCGCAAAGACGAGAAAATCGCGAAATTCTCTTATCATTTTCTCAAACTTTTGATTTTTGCCCAGTCTATTTTTTCTATGCGAAAGATTCGGAGGCAGTGCGAGAAGGTAAACATGACGGTATTGTTTTTAATTACCAGCTAGAAGTCGTTGAACTTACCATAGATAAGTTTTTTACCGCCGAGTTTGCAGAAACCCCAGACCTAGGTATCGATGGTTTAATTGTGAAAAATCAAAACCTCTTAGCCCTCGATAGTGGCCTTCCTTTTTTTGAACGACGCTATGTTTTTTTAAACCTGATAGAACGCTCAAAAGCCGAAATGATAGAAGCTTATAACCGAAAACTACACGACTACGCCAAACATTAAGCAAAAACCTGAACAATTTTTAATCCTTTATTCCCTTAAAATTAGTCTGTGGTCGGTTTCCCAAGATGTGAAAACTGATGGTTCCGACTGTATAGGCTAAAATATCATACCAGTCTGAAGTGTGTCTGGGATCTGTAAAAGGAAAAATGAATTCAAAAAGTACACTGTAAAGAAAAACAAAAGCAATTAGCAGCTTTGTATCTAACTTAAATGCAGGATCTGCTGGAAAGACCTTTTGAAAGAAAAAAAGGCTAAAACCTAATACTATACCCGGAGCTAATAAATCATCGAGGTATGAGTATAGAAGCGGAATTTTATAAAAACGCTCTAGCAATTGATTGGCAGAAAAAGTTAAAAGACTAAACCAAAAGTAAGGAGAGAACCACCGAATCATTAGTGCACGGTTGAACTAGCTATAGAGGCTATAAGGCTTATAATACTTAAAAATATCAGTTGAATGAAACGTACAACTTGTAAAAAACCTTTTTGATAGAAAGGAGCATCTGGATCTATTTTAACCACGGGAATACCCCGCAGCTCAATAGCCTCGCGCTCGGCAATTTCTTTGAGATGTTTTTCGTGTAATTTACCCCCGCAGTGTCCGCAATATTCTAAATAGCCATCGGTCCACTCTTGGCAATGTTCACAGCGAATTTCCTTCAATTCAAAATAATTTTAGTGCTATTTACAACAATGTTACAAAAGTAAGGTTAAGGGAAATACAATCGTATATTTGACCATATTTTTAGCAGATGCCGGACGTGATAAAAGGATTTTCAAAACTTAGCAAAGAAGCTAAGATTGAGTGGATTACCGATCAATATTTCAATCAGAGTGAAGAAGCTGCAGGGCTATTACGGAAATATTGGCACCCAGAGGCCAAAACTCAAAAACTCCATGATGAATTTATTGAGAATACCATCTCTAATTTTTACACTCCTTTTGGGGTAGCCCCCAACTTTAAAATAGATGGAAAACTTTACGCTATTCCCATGGCCATTGAAGAAAGTTCGGTGGTAGCAGCGGCCTCTAAAAGTGCCAGCTATTGGTTAGAAAGAGGTGGTTTTAAAACTAGCATAATTGCCACCAAAAAGATTGGCCATGTGCATTTCATTTACCAAGGTGACTCCTCTAAGTTAAAAGCCTTTTTCGAACGCTCAAAGAAGTATCTCTTTGCTGATACAGAGTCTCTAACGGCCAATATGCGAGCGCGTGGTGGCGGTATCGAATCTATTATCTTGAAGGATAAAACTTCGGAAATGGAGAACTATTGGCAACTAGAGGCAGAGTTTGATACTTGCGACTCTATGGGCGCTAATTTTATCAACTCCTGTTTAGAACAGTTTTCTCAGAGCTTGCAAAGAGAAATTAAGGCGGATCGAAGTTTTACCGCAGAGGAACAGGCCATTGAGGTGGTAATGTGCATCCTATCTAATTATACTCCAGAATGTTTAGTGCGCTCCGAGGTCAGTTGCAAAGTGGCGGAATTAAACGGCGACGCCGGTATTAGCGCGGAAGACTTTGCCCGTAAATTTCAACGAGCCGTGCGCATAGCAGAAAGAGAGCCTTATCGGGCTACCACGCATAATAAAGGTATAATGAATGGTGTCGACGCCGTTGTTATGGCCACAGGAAACGATTACCGAGCAATCGAAGCAGCCTGTCACACCTATGCTTCACGCAGCGGACAGTATCGCAGTTTAAGCCATTGTAGCATTGAAGGCGACACTTTTAAATTTTGGATTGATTTACCTTTAGCTTTAGGAACAGTGGGCGGACTAACCAGTCTTCACCCTATGGTGAAATTTGCACTTCAAATGTTACAAAACCCTAGTGCAGAAGAATTAATGTCAATAATTGCTTCTAGCGGACTTGCCCAAAACTTTGCTGCCTTGCGCGCCCTAACCACTACGGGAATACAAAAAGGGCATATGAAAATGCACTTGCTCAATATTCTCAATCAATTAGAGGCTACCGCTCAAGAAAAAGATACCATTGTTAATTTCTTTAAAGACAAGGTAGTCTCTCACAGCGCCGCTGTAAATAAGTTTTGTGAGTTAAGAGGTATTCCCGCTCCACAGGTTACTAGTAAAAAATCATAAAATTGCGCTTTTACGCCCCTGGAAAACTTTTATTAAGTGGCGAGTACGCCGTATTAGATGGTGCTTTAGCCATATCTTGTCCTAGTCGCAAAGGTCAGTTTTTAGAACTGTTCCCAACAAAAGACTCATCTACCTTAAAGTGGCATGCTTTAACAGAAGATGGGCAGGCATGGCTGCAGGTAATTTTAAACGAGCAAGGCGAGATATTACAGAGCAATGATCGCGCGAAGGCGCAATTAATTCGAGATTTACTCTTAGATGCTTTTGAAGGGGAACTTCCCGTAGGCCAGCGCGCTGAAACGAGATTAAACTTTAAGCGAGAGTGGGGTTTAGGTAGCAGTAGCACGCTCATTGCGCTCATTGCCAATTGGGCTCAAAAAGATGCCATGAACTTGTTTTTCAAACACCTTAAGGGTAGTGGATATGATGTAGCTACCGCGCTAGAAAATAAGGCGATTCAATATCAGCTAAAGGCGCATCAAAAAGCAGTTTGGAAAGAAACATGCTTACCCGAGGTTCTTCAGAGAAGCTACTTTTTATATTTGGGTGAGAAGCAAATTAGCAGTACCGAAGTTCTTCGCTATAGCAGTTTAAAAAGGGATCCACACTTGGCTCAATCTATTTCTCAACTTAGTGAGGCCTTACTAGGTATTTCTTTTGAAGAAGAACTAATTAGTTGGATGGCTAAACACGAAGAGCTTACCGGTCGATTAATTCAACAGGAAAGCCATAGAGAAAAACGCTTTCCGCACTTACAAGGTGGTTTTAAATCATTAGGTGCTTGGGGTGGTGATTTTGTTTGGATTATGCCTAAGGGAGATGATCTAAACTATTTGCGCCAAGAGGGTTACCACGAAGTTTTCCCTTTTGGAGAGCTATTAAACATTTAAAAGTATCCTTTTAATAAAGAGCAAATTTAGGCGCTTAAAGATTTTGTATCTTGCTTTCCTTAGACTAAAAAATGCGGAAAATTCTAATCATAATACTCAGCTTTCTGACCTCCTGGTCTTTTGCTGCGCATTTGGTTGGAGGAGAACTAAGTTATCGGTGTTTAGGGGCTAATAATTATGAAGTTAGGCTTATTATTTACCGCGATTGCCGCTCTAGTGGTGCTCCATTCGATAATCCCGCAATAATTACCGTTTACGATGGTAATAACGTTTTACAAGGCAATTATTTTTTCGCTTTAACTTCTCAAAGAGGCTTACCTAATGTGGCTCCAAATAGCTGTACCTCTCTGCCTAGTTTGGCTTGTACCGAAGAAGGAGTTTATATCGATACTTTAAACCTACCCCTAAATACAAGTGGCTATACCTTAAGTCATCAAAGATGTTGCAGAAACGCAAGCATTGCCAATATTCCCAATCCTTCCACCTGGGGCAGCACCTACACGATAGAGATTCCACCCCAAAGTCAAAGTTCCACCTGTAATAGCAGTCCTCAGTTCTCCAATCCACCGCCTGTTGCACTTTGTTTAAACAGACCTGTTTCGCTAGATATGAGTGCCATCGAAATAGACGGTGATAGCGTTGTTTATAAGCTTTGTACTCCTCTACATGGAGGTGGTAGTGCTACCACCCAAACTGGCCCCAACTCACCGAGGCCAGATACTGCAACCGCTCCACCCTACCAAAATGTGCCCTTCCGGGGAGGCTATTCTTCCGTTAACCCCATAACTGCCAATCCAAACTTTTCAATTAACCCGCAAACTGGACTGCTAACTGGATTACCTACTCAAGTTGGACAATTTGTATTTGCGATTTGTGTGGAAGAATGGCGAAATGGTTTTTTATTGAGTAATTTAAGGCGAGACTTTCAGTTTAATGTTAGTAGTAATTGTAATCAAACGGTAGCTATAATTACTGCTCAAAACCCTGACCCCTTTGAGTTATGCATTGGAAAAAATGTGTCTTTCGTTCAAAACTCCTTTAATACTCAGTCTTATTTATGGGACTTTGGCGTACCAAATATTACTACAGACACTAGTACTCAGGCTAATCCTTCTTATAGTTTTCCAGATACAGGAACTTATACTATCCGATTAATAGCCAACCCTGGCTCTGCTTGTGCAGATACTACTTTTAGCACTTACAAAATCTACGACCCTTTAAATTTAGACTTTAAGGTAAGTGGTCAAAAGTGTTTCGATGCGCATAATTTTAATTTCACCGTGAGCGGAAACCTTAGTGATAGTGCTACTTTTAACTGGAGCTTTGGAGGAGCATCTAATTTTGGCTTAAGTTCAACTATTGCAGAGCCACAGAACTTACGATATGACATACCTGGCACCTACATTGTTAGCTTAGAAGTAAGAGACGGTGAATGCGCATCCATAAAAAAAGATACTTTACGCCTCTACCCTAGACCTTTATTAAAGCACTCTATACCCAATGTTTCTGCATGCGCTCCGGCCACGGTAAGCTTTCGTGATAGCAGCGAATACTTTGGACAAGTTTTACATTTCTGGGATTTTGGAGATGGCACTACTTCCAATCTAGCGAACCCTAATCATGTTTATTCAAATGCTGGAAACTTCACCGTTTATCACAGATTAATAACCCTTCAAGGTTGTAAGGACACCCTTGAAGAAGTCTTCGATCAAATGATTTTCATTAAGCCTAGCCCACAATCTAGCCTAAGCGTGAGCCCAGTTGAAACTACTATTTACGATCCTTTTTTTGAGGTTGAATTAGAAAGTTTTGGCGCTACCAGGTCGTGGCTAATCCTTCCGAACGGGAGAAGAGTAGATAATCCTATATCATTTACTTATGAAGCTCAAGATACAGGAATTCAATCTTTCGCATTTATCAGCACCAATGAGTTTAATTGTAAGGATACAAGCTTCTTTAAAGCATATGTAGAACAGCCTTTTAAATTGTTTATGCCTAATGCATTTAGCCCTAATGGAGATGGGCTGAATGATGTTTTTGCTTATAGCTTAGCGGGAGCCAGAAAAGTTCACATTAGCATTTTCAATCGTTGGGGCGAAATAGTTTTCGAATCGAATACTTTGAATGAATTCTGGAATGGTAAAATTCAGAATACTGGCAAGGAGGCCAGTGGTGGTGTATACGTTTATAGGATTCGAGTCTTTTCGGCAGCAGATGATCGCAGCCTTTCCAAATCTGGACAAGTCACCTTAATTAGGTGATTTTTAAATCCTTCTCGCCTTAGAAGATCTTATTCAAACAGCCATCTTGGCCCACCAAAAAAATACAAGAAGAGCTAGGCCTATACTCAAGATTAAATTCAAAGCCAGCCAAAAGTACTCTTGGCTCTGAATTAACTGCCAATTCTCCAGACTAAAGGTTGAAAAAGTTGAAAAGCCACCGCAAAGTCCAACCATCCAAAAAAGCCGTTGTTTTTCACTAAAGCTCTCTTGAAAGTGATACACTAAAAAAGCGAGTAAGCCAGTTGCAAGAAGATTTGATAAAACTGTTCCCCATGGCATGATGTGTTTCCCGTTCAAGCCTAAGCTTAAACCATAACGTAAAACCGAACCTACTCCCCCACCCAGAAAAACTAGTAACCAATTCATTCTTTCGAGAGGTGCTTGTACTGGGGCTGCGTCCCAACTTTAAAAAGATAATAAACCAAAGCTCCACAAATGGCACCATAAGCAGCACCGAAAATAATGTCTAGTGGATAATGGACTCCTAAATAAATACGGCTATATGCAACTAAGCTTGCCCAAATTAGCATCGTATAATAAACCCAAGACCACCGCCTTGTATAAAAAAGACCAACAAGCACGGCTATACCAAAAGTATTACTGGCATGAGAAGATACGAAGCCATACTGTCCACCACAATGACCTTTCACCAAGCGAATTTGATCTTGTATACTTTCTTCATGGCAAGGACGAAGGCGCTCGAATTGATTTTTAAATAGCCGAACCGAACCTTGGTCGGTAAGCACTACGTTTAGGGCTATCGCCAAAATTGCCCACAATGCCGTTTTGGTTTTAAAGAGAAAAAATAATCCTACTATTAAGGCAAGGTAAAGCGGAATCCAAACGAAGACTTCGGACATTTTTAACCAAAATGGGTCCCAAAATTCGGTCCCAAGATTATTGAGAAATAAAAATACCGTGGTATCTATATCCGTAAAAAATTCTAACATTATTGCTCAAACTCCTCGTTAATAGCATGCCAAATCTTGTCTTTCAATTGCTGAATTTGGTAACCTGTAACTGCCGAAATAAACTGATACTCGATTTCATTATTGAATCGTTTATCCAAATCTTCCTTCAATTCAGCCTGTAACTCTTCGTCCAACATATCAGCTTTACTAATGGCTAAAAATCGCTTTTTATCCATCAATTCTGGGTTAAATTTGCGCAACTCCTCCAACAGGATGTGGTACTCGGCTACGATATCATCGGCATCAGCAGCTATTAAAAATAATAAAGTTGCATTGCGTTCAATATGCTTAAGAAAACGATGGCCGAGACCTTTACCGTCACTTGCTCCTTCAATAATTCCCGGAATATCTGCCATTACGAAGGAGCGATAATCGCGGTATTGAACAATACCCAATTTAGGGGTTAAAGTGGTAAATGGATAATCGGCAATTTCGGGTTTAGCCGCTGAAACTACTGATAAAAGAGTGGACTTACCGGCATTTGGAAAGCCTACTAAACCAACATCAGCTAAAACCTTTAGTTCTAAAATACACCAGCCTTCGCGGGCATCTTCACCAGGCTGGGCGAAGCGTGGAGTTTGGAAAGTAGAGGATTTAAAGTGTACATTTCCTTGACCACCGCGTCCACCTTTCATGAGAATTTTTTCTTCGCCCTCCTCAGTTATTTCAAAAAGCACTTCGCCTGTTTCGGCATCCTTGGCCACCGTACCTAAAGGAACGTCAAGGATTTCGTTACTTCCGTCTTTACCTGTACTTTGGTTAGAGCTTCCGTCGCCACCAGCTGCCGCTTTAATATGCTTACGGTACTTAAGGTGCAATAAAGTCCACCTCTGAGAATTACCTCGTAAAATCACGCTGCCCCCTTGACCACCATCACCTCCATCAGGTCCACCTTTAGAGGTTAATAGATCACGGTGCAAGTGGGCTGATCCTGCTCCACCTTTACCCGATTTACAATAGATTTTTACGTAATCAACGAAATTTTCTCTCATTAAGATTTGGACTCAATAGCCTGAAAAAGGCGTTCAGTTATGCTCTCAACACTACCTGTGCCATTAATGAGCGATAATTTATTTTGTTTATCGAAATATGATTTAACTGGTGCGGTCTCTTTATTGTAAACGGCAATGCGGTTTTCAATAACTTCAATATTCGCATCATCTGCACGACCGCTCACCTCTGCCCTTTTGAGCAAACGCTGTTTAAGTTCTTCTTCAGGAACTTCTAGGGCCAACATACAAGTTATGGCTGTACCTTTTGATTCGAGCAGCTTATCAAGAGCTTCCGCTTGTGGATTGGTGCGCGGAAAACCGTCAAAAATAAATCCTCTCGCTTCGGGATGCTTTTCTACTTCTGCATTCAGCATTTTTATAGTTACTTCATCAGGAACTAACTTACCTTGGTCCATATAACCTTGCGCTAGTTTCCCTAGTTCAGTACCATTCTTAATATTAAATCTAAAAATATCACCCGTAGCTAAATGCACTAATTGATATTCTTTAATTAACATTTCTGACTGAGTTCCTTTCCCCGCTCCTGGAGGTCCGAAAAGCACTATATTCAGCATTTTGAGTTCTTTTGATTGATTTTAAATACACCAGGCAAAATTAGGAATTTAATAACGTAGAACGGGGCTTAATTACTTTTCTCTAAATCGTAACTTTGCACGCAAATTTCAAAAAGTATGGCATCAACCTATTGTGTTATAATGGCCGGTGGTATCGGCAGCCGCTTTTGGCCCATGAGTACCGCTGAATTCCCTAAGCAGTTTCACGATATATTGGGTACAGGAGAATCACTGATCCAACAAACTTTTCGTCGCTTAAGCGCCATCTCTGGCAAGGATAAAGTATTGGTAGTAACTCATAAAAAATACAAAGACCTCGTTGCTCAGCAATTACCAGATATCCCTTTAAAAAACATCATCTGCGAGCCAGCGCGACGGAATACTGCTCCATGTATTAGTTACGCTGCTTATCGCATTGAAAGCGAAGACCCTGAAGCAAATATCATCATAGCTCCTTCCGATCATTTAATCACTAATGAAGACGAATTTAGACGTATTTGTGAATTAGCTATAAAAACTGCAGAAGAAAGCGACTACCTTATAACCTTGGGTATTAAGCCGCATCGCCCAGATACGGGTTACGGCTATATCCAATTTGAAGAACAAAATGATTTGGATGCAGAGGTTAAAGTGGTAAAGACTTTCACCGAAAAACCCAATGAGGAAATCGCTCAACAATTTATTGAAAGTGGCGACTTTTTATGGAATTCTGGACTATTTATATGGTCATTAAAGACCTTTAAGGCAGAGCTACAATCACATCAACCAGACCTTTTCACAACCTTCGAACAAGGAAAAGGTATCTACGGCACGGAACAAGAAGATGCCTTTATTGAAAAGGTATATCCTTCCTGCGATAATGAATCTATTGATTACGGCCTGATGGAAAAATCTTCTAAGGTTTATGTTATCCCTGCCGATTTTGGCTGGAGTGATTTAGGCACTTGGGGAAGTTTATACGAGCACAAAGACTTAGACGCAAATAAAAATGCTCCCATCGGCTCTAAAATTTTAAGCTATGATTCTGCCAATAACATTATTCGGATGGGACAGGATAAAGTTGCGGTAATTGAAGGTTTAGATGGCTACATCGTGGTTGACACCGAACACTCTTTGTTAATTTGCCGCATGGAGAATGAGCAAAAAATAAAATCCTTTGTTAGCGACGTCAAATTAAATTTTGGCGATAAAACCAAAATCTAGTCGGGCTTTAAGGTTTTCTTATAACGGTCGATAGCTCTTAAACGAGCTTCTTTATGATTCACAATGGGTTTCGGATATTGGTCACTGCCATATTCTGGAACCCATTTTTTAATATATTTCTTTTCTGGGTCAAATTTATCTGTTTGCAAACTAGGATTAAAGACCCGAAAGTATGGTGACGCATCTACACCACTTCCCGAGGCCCATTGCCAACCGCCAACATTGCTAGCGAGTTCATAATCCAGAAGTTTCTCAGCAAAATAAGATTCTCCCCAGCGCCAATCAATTAAGAGATGCTTAGTTAAGAAACTAGCTACTATCATTCGCACACGATTATGCATAAAGCCTGTTTCATTTAGCTCACGCATACCTGCATCTACGATAGGATAACCTGTTTTACCTTCACACCACTTTTTAAAGTGTTCCTCATTATTTTCCCATTCAATTGCATCGTACTCCTTCCTAAAGCTGTTCTTCTCGGAATGTGGGAAATGATAAATAATGCTTTGATAAAAATCACGCCAAATAAGCTCGTTGAAATATTTTTCATTTTGAGCGCGGGCGAGCTTGGCTAAGGAACGTATAGAGATGGTTCCAAAACGGAGGTGCATACTTAAACGACTCGTACCCTTTACAGCTGGAATATCTCTCTGTTCGTGATATTGCTGAATAATCTTCTCGGGAAAATCACGATTTGGGTATTCAAATGGAAATGACCTAAAACCCATCTCTTCTAAGCTCGGACAATCCAGCTTTTCCATGGACACAAAGTTCTCCATCAAGATATCACTTCCATAAGCTTTAAAATGCTCCTCTTGTAACACTTGCTTATATGATTTCATATAAGGAGTGTAAACCTTATAAGGGTCTCCATCATCCTTTAAAACTTCATTCTTTTCAAGAATTACATGATCCTTATAAGCCTTGAAAGGAATCCCTTTTTCTTCTAGAAAATAGTAGATTTTTTTATCACGGTTACGTGCGTAAGATTCGTAGTCTCTATTGGCATAAACTGTATTGATAGTATACGCTTCACTAAGACTTTCCCAAATTTCTTCTACCTCACCGTAACGAATTAGTAATGAAGAGCCCATCTCCTCAAGCTTTTCTTTCATCTCTAGCAGCTCCTGATGCAGAAACTGAACTCTGGCATCTTTAGATGGCAACTTAGTAAGAATGGCTTTGTCGAAAATAAATAAGCCTAAAACCTTGGTACCACTATCTAAAGCCTTGAATAATCCATGATTATCATGAAAGCGTAAATCGCGTCGAAACCAAAAAATGCTAAGCTCTTCTTTTACCATGATTTTTCTTCTAACTTTTCGCCAGGACGCGGGTAAGAAAGTCTTTTATAGCGCTCTGCTTTGTAATAAGAATCTAAACCATTTACGCTAAGGCTATCAGCTAAACTATGATCAATTAGGCCGTCATCCAAGATTAAGTCCTTATCTAATTTCACCCTCTCAATAGAGGCAACCACTAATATCGTGTTGTTTGCTTTAATCAAATGTTCTTCGCGATATTTGATACCAATCTTAATTTTGCTTTCCGCAACAAAAGGGGCTGGAAAATTATCAAATTCTGGAGTTAATCCAGTAGCATCAAACTCAGATTCTTCCGCCAAGTAATTTGCAGAAGCTTGGTGCGCCTGCTCTAAAAGATCGGGATGTACCGAATTTATACTAGCATAACCCTTTCTTAAATTTTCCAAGCTATGACGAGGCACGGAATGTGGTCTAAAAATGAGACCTAACAGTGCTTCATTAGCTCCAATATGTGAAACCGAAAAAAACAGACCTAAGTTATTTACTCCCGAGTCGTTTTGAGAAGCCAATAAGTTTAGACTTTTAAAGCCTCCTAGACTATTAAAAAAAGCCGCACGATAGAAGCGCTCCCATTTACTAAAATCTGATTTCTCGAAAACCTGCTGCATTTTACATTGGCTTTATTGCCCCCATTCCCCCATCGAGGCCAATTACTTGACCGGTCATCCACCGAGCATCAGGGCTTAATAAAAAGGTACACATATTAGCAATATCCTTTGGCTCACCGATTAATTTAAGTGGATTCCGATCTGCATTCGCTTCTCGTTTTTTATCGTTTGAGAGTAAATTAGAAGCTAAGGGCGTGTCGGTTAAAGAAGGTGCTATCGCATTAAAACGAATTTTAGGAGCATATTCTGCGGCCAGACTTCGGGTTAATCCTTCTACCGCACCTTTGGCTGCGCTGATGGAACTGTGAAAAGGCAAGCCTAATTGCACCGCTACCGTGCTAAAGTAAACTACACTAGCGTTTTCACTTTTCTTCAAACGATCTAAAACCTGTTGGGTTACTTTTACCGCACCAAGGAAATTAATTTCCCATTCAGACTGAAAATCAGTATGTTTTATGCGATGAAAAGGCTTTAAGCTTATCGAACCAGGACAATATACCAAGCCGTCTAAAACATCGGGTAAACCCAAAATCTCGTCATCTGCGCTAACATCAAACGTTATTGGCTCAACATCTGGTGGGAGGTTTGCCTCTCCAATATTTCTGCTGGCGGCAAAGACCTTGTGCCCGGCAAGAGCTAAATTCTCAACTACTTTTTCTCCAATTCCACTTCCTCCTCCAACAACTAAGTAATTCATAATTCTAATTAGATATATGTTTTAAATATTCGTTTCGATAAGACTCCTCTAAAAACTTACCCGAATAATGGGAAGTAATTGTACTTGAGCCAGTGTCTTCTATTCCCCGAGTTGCCACGCACATATGTTCGGCATCGATAATAACCGCAACGTGCTCTGTTTGCAGAACTTTCTTTAATTCCGCTGCAATCTGTTCAGTCAAACGTTCTTGCACCTGTGGCCGCTTAGCAAAATACCTTACAATTCTATTAATCTTACTCAAACCAATCACCTTCCCACTGGAAATGTAAGCCACATGAGCTTTGCCAAGAATGGGGACCAAATGATGTTCGCAGTACGAATGGACATTAATACTCTTCTCAACTAACATTTGTCCGTAGCGATATTTATTGTCAAATAATTTCGCTTCGGGCTTGTTCTTCGGATTTAGGCCTTGAAATATTTCATTTACATACATTTTTGCAACTCTCCTGGGCGTTCCTTTTAGGCTATCGTCCTTTAGATCCATGCCCAGTATGTTTAAAATATCCGCAAACTTTTCGGTGATTAAATCTACTTTTTCCTCCGCACTTAAATCAAAAGCTCCCTCTCTCATCGGCGTATCTAAATTTGCGCTTTGATGGTCATCACCTATCGCACTCAACTCAGGCCAAATTTCATCAGCACTTTTTTCTAAGGCTTTCTCTGCCATTCCATTAACCTTCATATTCAACGTAGTTTCTCGGAGTTTCATAAAGCGTAATTTTTAAATCTAGGGTATCATTTAAGTGGGGACGTAAAAGGTCAAAAATTACTACCGCTATATTTTCTGCGGTGGGATTTAAGTTCTTGAACTCCTCGGTTTGGGTATTCAAATTTTTATGATCAAATCTCTCTTCAACTTGATCTTTAATCAGGTCCTTTAAGACCTTCATATCCATTACATAGCCAGTTCTCGGATCTATCTCACCTCTCACGCTTACGATAAGCTCGTAATTATGACCATGGAATTCAGGATTATTGCATTTGCCAAAAACCTCTTCATTTTTTGCTGCAGGCCAAGCCGGATTAAATAATCGGTGAGCCGCATTAAAATGTGCCTTTCGGCTTACGGTTACTTTCATTTTTGTTCTTTAACCTTTTTCAAGAAGGATTGGTAAATAATTTTAAACCATTCGGTATACTCTTCTGGATGCGCTTCGATATCCTTGCTTAAAACATCAATATCAATCCATTTCCAGTCCATTACCTCTTCGGGGTTTATCTTTGGACTATCATTATAATGCCCAATAAAAAGATGATCATATTCATGCTCGGTCATTCCCAAGTCTAGCTCAGCACGGTAGGTAAATTCTAGAGCCTTTTTAATTTCGCAATCAAAGCCCATTTCCTCTACCAAACGACGGTGAGCCGCCGCATCTACCGCTTCACCATCCCTAGGATGTGAACAACAAGTGTTGGTCCATAATTTTCCGGAGTGATACTTGTGCGCAGCACGTTGTTGTATCATTAACTCGCCTTTCTCATTGAGTACAAAAACGGAGAAGGCGCGATGCAAAAGTCCTTTGCGATGGGCTTCCATTTTCTCCATCAGTCCTAGAGCATTGTCTTGCTCATCGACTAGGATAACTTTTTCTGCCATATTTATTTAAAGTATATTAAAACTGTGTCTTACGTAAGAGCTAAGCAATAAGCTGTATTTGTTTCGGTTTGGTATGCGCACTCTGCGGCTAAGTATTTCGCTACTGGGTGTTGCTTTTATTTTTCTAAATAAAGCATAGTAATAAACATAGGCTATGTATACTCCAAAGCGTGCCTTTTTAGGCAATCCTAAAATCCCCTCGTAACCCGCCTTAAAATCGAGTTCAATATCATCCTCAATTTCTGCTTTCACTTGATCATTGAACACATCCATATTTACACCAGGGAAATACACTCTTCCCAATTGATTGTAATCAGCATTTAAGTCTCGCAAAAAGTTTATTTTCTGAAAGGCCGAACCCAATTTCATCGCATTCCAATGTAGCTTGTCATATTGTTCTTCATTACCGTAACAGAACACTTTCAAGCACATCAAACCCACTACCTCTGCAGAACCTAAGATATACTCTTCATATTGTGACTCATCAAAAGATTCTACAGGATGTAAATCCATTTCCATGGATTTTAGGAAAGTTTCAATTAAATCGAGATCAATATTAAACTCATTTACAGTATGCTGAAAGGAATTTAGAATAGGATTAAGACTTATGCCATCTGCAATAGCTTTATACGTTTGTTGCTTGAAATCTTCTAGCAATTCCGCTTTGGGGTAATTATGAAAGGTATCAACAATCTCATCTGCAAAACGTACAAAACCATATAGTGCATAAATATGCTTGTGCAGCGAACGATCTAGAAATAAGATGCCTAAGGAAAAAGAAGTACTATATTTTTTAGTAACCATGGCACTGGTACGATACGATAGGGTATCAAAAAGCTCTTTCATACTAATTACTATTTATAATCTTTTTCAATTTCTTCTGCTACCACCATTCCCGAAATAAGCGAAGGCGGAACTCCTGGTCCTGGTGTAGTTAACTGTCCGGTGTAATAAAGGTTCTTTACACGCTTACTTTTCATAGCCGGCTTTAAGATGGCCGTTTGTTGTAAAGTATTGGCTAAACCATAGGCATTGCCCTTAAATGCATGATAATCCTCTATAAAATTACTGTGCGCATAGGAGCGTTTATAACTAACCTCCCCTTTAACTGAAGCACCGGTTAAACGCTCTAAACGCTCCATCATAACTTCATAATAACGCTCTCTATTGGCCTCATTATCGTCTAAATGTGGCGCCACTGGCATTAGTAAAAATAAGTTTTCTTTTCCTTCTGGTGCTAAACTTGGATCGGTTTTGGAAGAAGCCGAAGCGTAAAAAAGTGGTTTGGAAGGCCACTGAGGCTTAGTATATATTTCCTCCGCATGCTGATCAAAGTCTTCGTCAAAAAACAGAGTGTGGTGCAATATCCCGTCAACGGGTTTATCAACGCCCATATAAAATAATAAGCTAGAGGGTGCCATTGCTCGTTTGTCCCAATACTCTGGGCTATACTGTCGTAGATGCGCAGGTAATAGTTTTTGTTCAAAGAAATTATAATCTCCCGCAGCAATTACAATATCCGCGTTAAAATCACCTTGAGCCGTAACAACACCAGTAATATTTTTTCCCTCGCACTTGAGCTCTAAAACTTCATGATTTAATTTTATCTGCACCCCTTTTTCTTCTGCCAGTGAAACCATGGCTTCCACAATTTTATGCATGCCTCCTTTCGGAAACCAAGTGCCGCCGTCTACATCCGCATAGTTCATTAAAGAATAGAGCGCCGGTGTATTTTTGGGTGTTGCTCCTAAAAACAGAATAGGAAATTCCATCAACTGTCTCAGGCGTGGGTTTTTAAAATGACTGTGAACGTATTTACGCATTGACTTCAATAAATCCAATTGGATTAATCCTTTGGCTATACGTATGTCTGCAAACTCCAACACTGAACGCCCAGGCTTATAAACTAAGTCATTAATACCTACCTCATATTTGTAGGCCGACTCCCTCATAAATTTCAAAAGCTTGTCTCCCGCTCCAGGCTCTATTTCATTGAATAGTTGAGCACATGCTTCAACTCCTGCTGGTAAATCAACGTAATCTTTTTGTCCAAAATAAACGCGGTAAGATGGATCCAGTCGTTCTAAATGATAGTAGTCACTTACCTTTTTTCCAAACTTACCGAAGTAGGTTTCAAAAACATCTGGCATCCAATACCAACTTGGACCCATGTCAAAATCGAAACCTTGCTCCTTAAAGCTTCTGGCTCTGCCTCCCGCTTGATTGTTTTTTTCTAGAATAGTTACTTCGTAACCTTTTGCCGCTAGTGATGTTGACGCAGCAAGACCGGCAAAACCCGCTCCTACTACTAGTGCCTTTTTGGCCATGATTTATTTTTGTGTTAGCGGTAATCTTTAAGTTTATCCATCATCTTACGTCGCGCTAAAAATATGCGACTCTTCACCGTACCTAAGGGAATACCTAATATTTCTGAAATCTCTTCGTATTTATAACCATTATAATACATCATAAATGTCTCTAAGTAAGTCTTATCGATGGAGTTTATTTGCTCCATCATATATTTATGATCTACTATGCTGTCGGTGTTCACCGCTTTCTCGCTTTCGCGGATGTTAAGAAAGTACTTATTTTCTGTTTCATCCACAAAAGTGTTCTGATTTTTCTTTTTGCGATAAGCATTTATAAAGGTATTCTTCATAATGGTATAAAGCCATCCTTTAATATTCGTTCCCTCCTGGAACTTATCTTTATTCTTGATCGCTTTGAATAAAGTCTCTTGCATTAAATCATTACTGTCCTCATTGCTTTTTGTCAACTTCATTGCCAGTTGATGCAAAAAATCTTGGTGATTAGTAATCATTGCATTAAAATCGGAATTAGACATGCTTTGGTGTTTTGTAATGTTTAACTTTTGACAGTTCAAACTTAAACAAAAAGATTTAACCCGACAAGATATTTGTTTAAGAAATGGTAATATTAGTTAAACAAAAAGCTAAGCAACTGATTTATTGATGTTTAAACAGCAAAAGCCAAATCGGTAAGATTTTAATCAGTAAAAAATGACTTAAGATGCTCAATATTGGCTGCAATTTCGATTTGCTTAGGCAGGTTTTTGGCATCGTATGAATTGAGTTGAATTCCGGTAAAGAAAAAGCGAAAATCTTTTGTGTCCCCAAATATCTCTACCAAGCGGCTGAAGTATTCATCCATACCATCTACGTGGGGTGTTGTGGTAAAAATGGAAACAAACTGAGTTACCTGAGTTTTTTCCGAAACCTCTTTTAAATACTCAAGCGGAACAGATTGCCCGAGGTATATTACCCGGTGTCCCATTTTCTTCAAATAATAATAGAGATACAAAAGACCCATTTCATGTAATTCATCCGCTGGTGTGTAAAGAACATAGCTAATAGATTTGTCCTTTACCTGCGGCAACATCGTTTGGTCAATAATTGAGAAAAGTTTTTGCTTTACTAAACTACTGATAAAATGTTCATTGCTTACGCTGATGGCACCTGCTTGCCAAAGCAAACCGATTTGCCGTATAAACTCGCCAAGAATCTTTGTCAGCGTCTCATCCGTACCAAATTGCATTAGGCACTTATTAAAAACACTTTCAAACAAATACTCATCGTAATCAATCATTGCAATTTTAAAAGCATTGATTTGACTTTCATAATTACCCCGATAACGTCCCGCATCTATAACGGAGGAGCGAATTTCTTCTTGACTCAGATTGGCCACCTTACTTATTCGCATACCACTTTTCACTAAGACTGCGATATTCAGTATCTTCTTTAAGTGATCATCAATGTAGTAGCGAATATTGGTCTCCGTTCGATGCGGTTCAATAAGATTGTATCGTTGCTCCCAAGCTCTTAATGTATGTGCCTTAATTCCCGAGAGCTGCTCGAGGTCTTTAATGGAGTATTTCGAATTCATAGTTGTAATCTAAGTCCTTAAACTTAGCCAGAGTGTAATTGTTTAGAAATACAAGATAAATAGTTCGACAAAAATAAGGATTTAATAGGACAACATAAATAGCTATTTTTGCCGACCAATTATGAGCACAGTAAAAGAAGAGATAGGCAGACGTCGCACTTTCGGCATTGTATCACACCCCGATGCTGGGAAAACCACCCTAACCGAGAAGTTATTGCTTTTTGGTGGGGCCATTCAAGAAGCAGGCGCTGTTAAAAATAATAAGATTAAGAAAACCGCAACATCAGATTTTATGGAGATTGAGCGTCAGAGAGGAATTTCTGTCGCTACTTCTGTGATGGGCTTTGAATACCGCGGTAAAAAAATTAACATCTTAGATACTCCTGGTCACCAGGATTTTGCTGAAGATACCTATCGCACGCTTACCGCAGTAGATAGTGTGATTGTGGTAATTGATGTGGCAAAAGGTGTAGAAGCGCAGACTGAAAAATTGGTTGAAGTATGCCGAATGCGCAATACCCCTATAATTGTTTTCATTAATAAGCTAGATCGTGAAGGACGGGATGCCTTTGACCTTTTGGATGAAGTTGAATCGAAGCTCGGTTTAAAAATAAGTCCCTTAAGCTGGCCAATTGGAATGGGGCAAGATTTCCAAGGGGTATATAATATGTGGGAATCTAACCTAAAGCTTTTTACAGAAGTAAGTAAGGTTAAAATCGCCGAAGCCATTGCCATAAAAGATGTCAATGACGAGCAAATTAACGAATTGGTAGGTGATGAAGCGGCAGACACCTTACGGGAAGAAGTAGAACTCTTAGATGGTGTTTACGACGACTTTGATCCGGCAAATTACCGCAATGGAGAAATTAGTCCAGTATTTTTTGGTAGCGCCTTAAACAATTTTGGAGTTGAAGAACTGCTGAACTGCTTCGTAGAAATTGCTCCGCCACCACAAGCAAAAGACGCGAACGGTCGATTGGTAAAACCAGAAGAAGACTTGTTTAGCGGTTTTATATTTAAGATTCATGCTAATATGGATCCGAAACACCGTGACCGCTTAGCATTTATGAAAATTGTCTCGGGAGTATTTGAAAGAAACACCAACTACCGACATCATCGAATTGGGAAAAACATAAAATTTAGCAGCCCTACTGCCTTTATGGCCTCCAAAAAAAGCATAGTGGAAAGGGCTTATCCTGGTGATATTGTCGGTTTACACGATACTGGAAATTTCCGTATTGGAGATACCATGACTAGTGGAGAGGAGTTAGAGTTTAAAGGAATTCCTAGTTTTTCACCCGAGCATTTCCGCTTTGTAAATAATGCGGACCCTTTAAAATCTAAGCAATTAAACAAGGGGGTTGATCAATTAATGGATGAAGGAGTTGCGCAACTTTTCACTTTAGAAAGTAATCAACGTAAAATTATTGGAACGGTTGGGGCTCTACAATATGAAGTGATACAATACCGCTTAGAGCACGAATACGGCGCTAAGTGCAGTTATGAAAATTACCCTGCCTATAAAGCCTGTTGGATTGAAAGTAATGATGACCAACAATTGGAAGAGTTTTCGAAACTAAAGTTTCGCTATTTGGCCAGAGATAAATTTAATCGACTCGTGTTTTTAGCAGATTCATCCTTTAGCCTAAGTATGGCTCAACAAAAATTCGATAAAATAAAGTTTCACTTTAAGTCCGAGTTTTAATCAACTCTATGAGATAGTCCGTTCTCAGTGGCTTACGTAAAAGTTTAATAATGTGCTCGTTCGCCTTAGCGCGATTAAGATCACGTTCATCTTCCGTGGAGCTTACCATGAAGAGAAAGGGCTTTTTCGTAGACTTAGCTACTAAAGAATGGTAAGGCCTCAAAAATTCGAAGCCATCCATTTCTGGCATCATAAGATCTAACAAAATTAAATCTGGAACTTTTCCAGCGATGATTGCAGATTCTAAGTAAACTAATCCTTCCTTGCCACTAGAGCACTCATCAATAGATGCTGCTATTTTATGATGTGTAAGGAGCTTGCTGTGAATGAACCTATCCACTAAGGTATCATCTATCAATAAGCATTTATCTAAAATAAAGTCACTCATCTTCCTCAAGGTTGTGATTGGGGAAGCTTATTTTAAAATCAGAACCTTCATTAGGTGTAGACTTCACATCAATTTGTCCGCCCATTTTGGAAAGCGCTTCTTTAACCACATAAAGACCTAAGCCCGAGCCTGCAACCTCTTCCTTGCGCTTAAAGAACATTTTAAAAATCTGTTCCATATGTTCATTAAGGATTCCCATTCCTTCATCCGAAACTACGATTTTTACCTTAGACTCGGTAATTTCAAAGCTAAGTTTCACTTTGGCTTTGTTCTGCGATGGCTTCTTAAACTTCGCTGCATTAGAAATTAAATGACTTAAAATAATACGTATTCTAAATGCATCGGCAACTAAATCGGCTTTCTGATCTATGCTCTTTTCTAGTTCAAAGCCTGAGTTTACAACGTCTAAATGCAAGTTATTGAGTATATCATCAACCAGTTCATCTACCTTAATCAGCTCCAAATTACCACTCGCCTTAGAGTTTTTGTAATAGTCGATAATATTATTTACCAACAAATCAAGCTTAAGGGTAGATTGATCTATTTGTTGAAATAAGCCTTTGGCAACAGGATCATCAACTTCTATTTCCGATACTTTAATTAAACCTAAGACACTTGCAATTGGCGACCGCAAATCGTGAGAGACGCTATATACGAATCTATTCAACTCCTGATTTACTTTTTCTAAAGCCTCTATCTTATGGTCTAGTTCTTTACGTGTTTGATAAAGATCATAGGCGTTTTCAATAGCCACCTTTATATCCGCTTCATCCCAAGGCTTGGTGATATAACGATAAATATTGCCCTTATTGATAGCTTCAATAATATCGTTGATGTCGGTATAGCCCGTAATTAAAATCCGAACTGGCTCTGGAAAAACCTGCCTTACCGCATTAAAAAAATCAACACCACTGGTTACAGGCATTCGTTGATCAGAGAAAATCACGTGGGGATTGTTCGTCTTAATTATACTAAATGCATCCTCGGTATTGTTTGCAGTATAAACGGTATAGTCTCTTCGAAAAGCCGCTTTGAAGGAGCGTAAATTATTATCCTCATCATCTAAATACAGAATTCGGATCTTTTCTTTAGGCGCTTGGTTGGTCATTATGCAAATTCGTTTGGTTGCGTTACTGGCAGAGTTATTTTAAATTCGGTGCCCTTACCTGGCTCCGATTCTACCGACATTTTACCGCCGTGACGCTCGATTATTTTAAAAACTATACTCATTCCTAAACCGGTCCCATCACCTACATTTTTCGTGGTGAAAAACGGTTCAAAAATCTTCTTTTGGGTGTGTTCATCCATACCGATACCATTATCGATTAAATGAATCACCACTTTATCTCTTCCCTCTTTTCTGGTGCGTAAGGTAATTGTTGGCTCTTCATCTCCCTCATATTCCTTCTCGTTAACCGCATAAATTGCATTATTCAAAATGTTCATAAAGGTTTGATTCAGTTTACCAGGAAAACAATCAATCTCCCCGATTTCTGGATCATAGTCCTTTACCACTTCAATTAGGTCCTTGGTTTTATTGCGCAGTAACACCATGGTACTTTCCAAACCCTCGTTGGGAGATGCCTTTTTAACCACATCCTCATCTAAACGCGAAAAATTCCTTAACCCTAAAACTATTTCGGAAGTTCGCGTAGCTCCGTCAGAAATACCACTCACCAAACTTTCTATCTCAGTCTTAATAAAATCGTAGTCCAACTCTACTAGTTTTGCCTTAGCTGCGGTAATTTCTTCGCTGGTACTCGATTCATCTAAAGCCTCAAAAGCGGCAATGATTTCATAAATCTCGGACAAGTCGAGTTTTAGAGGTTTGATATTGGAAGAAATAAAATTAATAGGGTTATTTATCTCGTGTGCAATTCCGGCTGTGAGCTGTCCTAGAGATGCCATTTTCTCAGAGTCTACCAATTGCGACTGTGTTTCCTTTAAATTATCTAAGGTCACTTGTAATTCTTCATTGGACTCTTGCAACTCCATGGTGCGGGAGTCTACTCTTCTTTCCAGCTCCACATTTTGTTCTTTAATAATTTTTTCATTTTCCTTCGCCATCTCTAAGGCTCTTAGCTGAGATTGTTCCTTGTCTCTTCGCAACTGGTTTATCCTATCAGCCAAGGCTACAGAAAGTAGCACAATCTCTATGCTGGAGCCAAAAAGCATGGAACGACGGAAAAATGGGTTATAAGGAACAATGTCGAAATCTTTGAGCGCGAAGACAATAACACTGACTAAAAAAATACTCCAGGCGATTAGAAAAAAGTTAGCTGGCTTATAACCTGCTCTTGCCAACTTAACTGCCGAGGCAATTGCTAAAATCGAGCCTCCTAATGCCACAAAGTTCACCCAGTTATAAGCGAGCACCGCATTCCCAGAAATTAGTAAAAGAATACCAATTAAGTCTAAAACGACCACCAAAAGCATCAGTTTATAAAACAGAGGTGCTTTTTGTCTTAATCTTAAAAAATTAACAATAAAAGCAATTGAAGCAATGCCTACCAATGCCCCAGAAAGTACTGCAAACTTGCTGTTTAAGATGGGGGAATCGAATAAGATAAAACGATCGGTATAACCAAATAATGCTGCTTGTGCTAAGCCTAAAAAGAGCAAGTAAAGAACATAAAAGAGGTAGCTCTTATCGCGCGTTAAAAAATAAATTACCAAATTATAGAGAAGCATAATCACAACTATCCCTATATACATACCCATGAAAAAGTCAAAATTAGTGACCTTTTGCATTAGCTGATCATCACTTATCAGCTCAAAGGGTAAAACCACTGGTTTGTGGCTGCTGATTTTAAAATAATAGTCTTGTACCCCTTCTACCACTTTAAAATTAAAATCCGTTAATGGGTTAAGGCGGGTTTTAAAGGGAAAGGCTTGACCCGTTTTTTGTTGAAGAGCAAAGCCTTCCTCAGTCTGAAAATAAAGAGATATGCTGTCTAATAGGGAATAGCTCAAGAAAATATTATTGGGCTTCTGACTTTCTTCGGCGCTAATTTTCAGGTGTACATAAATTTGCTCACCCCCCATAAAGCTAGGCACCGCTGCGTCTATCTCACTAAATTCCAATTGTGGAATCTTATTTATGGGAAACTCTTTATCTGATGGAAAGAAAGACAAGCCAAGCTTGTCGTCTGATTGCCCAATTAATTGAATCGAAAAGCAGTTAATCGCTGCAATTAATAAAAGTATTCTCCGAAACATTACCTATCCTTTAATTCCAAGATCATATTGTATGGGCACATTCTTTCGGCGCGACTCCTCTTCAAAAAACTGGCTAGGGTCATTTCTTAATGAAAAAACCCGTTCTTTTTCCAAATCTGTGGCATTTTCGATGGTGCTTGTATCCGGCAAAAGCATAGCAGTAGCTAATAAATCTAATTTGGGATAGTAGAAAGTCCCATCATTACCCAAATCCTTTATAATACCGTAGCCAAAAGTCTCGGCGGTTGCTACCGTGTAGGGAGCACAAAGAGCAAAAAGTGAATGAACTCCTACCTGATGCGAAATAGTTACCGCGGCGCGGGTTAAAAACAGACTACCAAAACCCATCCCGGCAACTTTACGGCTATTCCATAATCCACAAATTTCACCTGTACCCAACTTTGCTTCTTCAGCAATATAATCATCTACCTTGGGGTCCATATATGAAGTCGCATCTGAAATGGGTAACTTAGTATTGCCAAAAGAAGTATCCACGCGGGCCCCTCCCAAAACGGCTTTAGTTTCAGGGTCTTCAACCACTAGAACGAAAGTTCCAGGGTTATCTACCCAAGTAGGAGAGCTTGAAGTTACTTTATTAACCCCAATACTAGTTAAGATATCTCCGTGGCCCTTTACAAATTTAGCGCAACCTTCTGGGTCTTCAGTTGCTTTAAAAGCTCTTAATCTAAGCACCATAACCTTAGCTTAATATTTTAAAAACCTCCGCAAGCGGCTTTCTCAAAGATTTGACCTCGGGCTCTTCTGCATAAAATAGCCGGGCTAAAAACAAATCATTAACGCTTTCGGGAAGTTCTAATAAATCTAAATATTCTTTTCTTAATTTCTTTAACTCTTTTAATAGGTAAGGAGAGCTGGATTTGTCTTCCATCCGCAACCGAGCAAACATAAATGTTGCTGGTGAAACTGGTTGATAAGCCAAGCCCTTCTTATTGAGGTAAACCCACAATCTTTCCACTAATCGTCCACCTTCAATAACGCTTTGCGCAGTATGCCCATCGCAGTAAAGCAAAGCTAAGGCTGAAGAGTTTTTCAGAGAGTCTGTACTCATTTTAATCAATGCCTGACCTCTATCCCATCTTCTTAAATGCCCAATGGCTTGGGAGTCCTTGATCAACTTAAAGCCAACCAAATCCGATTCCTGAAGGTCTAACGTCCTCAAGTCCACACCATTTCGACTGCTCTCTGCCTCCTCCTTTGTCCAACGAGCTTCGGCAATAAAATCCTCATGTCCCCAAGGGTCTAAGATACGCTGACGCTCCACAGCTCCAACAATTTTTGCCATTTTTTTAAGCTTTTCTCCCTCTAGCCATTTTACCGAAAATCCTGAGCCGGCTAAGTGCTGTGAAACTTGCTCTTTTATTTTTGGATCTATGACTTTTGCTTCTTCCGCTTTCAAGCGATTGGTAAGTCTTAAATTTAAACTGCTGCCCAATTTAAAAAACTCATCATTCTCTTCTTTGCCTTCACTAACAAACTGAACTTGAGCAATTAGCTGATCATTGAAGTCCTGAGCCAGAATGCTTATTTCTGCCTTAAACCCATGGTGAGCTGCTCTTTGCACCACATTTTCAAGTGCAGCGCCCAGCCCTATTAAGCTGCCACGATTTTTGAAATCTAAAAATGAAAAAGAATAATGCTTATCGTGAAATAAGCTTAAAACACCCTCCCTGTATATCCACTTCCAAGGTTGTACGTTTCCACCACTGGGAGCCCAGCAAGCCTGTTCTACTATATCCTCGATAATTGCATTCTCTAAAACCTGTGCTTCCGCAGATTTAGCCGTTCCCAAATCATCCACCATTCTAGCACAAGTATCAAAGCTTAGTGGTTCTGGTTTTGCTTCACCTGGCCCATTGATTGAGACCGCTTGCTCACCACTTAATACTTCATCTATGTCAACATAGTGCCTACCCGAAGGTACTTTTTCTGCAAGTAAAATTTTCCTAGCGGCAATGGTGGTTATTGCACCGCCTAAAGCTACCGAAGAAGCCAATTGAGGCCATGTTTTTAAACTCTGGTCTACCTCCAAAAGGGAGGCTTTCAATCGTGAAGAAATCTTTTCTACTCCTACCATATCCATAACCATGGCTAAACGTTCTTTAGCAGACCACTTATCGATATTTGCCGCTGCATCATCACTCACCATTCCGTGCATAATCGGTCTTGTTGGCTCTAAATCAAAACGCTCTATATCTAACATCCCCCGATCACTGGTGTCCATTAGAACAGGCACACCTTTCGCTCGTGCTTGTGCCCTTGCCAATATTTTAATATCTAATGAGTCACACTCTTCAATTAGTAGGTCTAGCTTCTCCTCTCCCTCCCCAATAAAATCCACAATATTTTCTTGAGTAATTCCTTGATCGTATAGCTCTACTTTCAGATAAGGGTCTATTTCAGCTATTTCCCGAGCTACCAAAATCGTTTTTGGCACCGAAACATTACTAATACCACTGCGAATTCGGTTTAAATTACTAAGATCTAAATGATCGAAGTCTGCAATGCGAATGGTACCAAAAACTCGCTCAATGGCCATGGTTAAGGCTACCGATTGCCCTACGGAAAGCCCAATTACACCAACCTTTTTTTGCCCTAAGAGAGCTTGCTCACTTTCACCAATTTTATACTTGTTGCGCGAAGTACGTAGTTCAATAAAATCCTCTTTGGGTAAAACTTGGTTTAAAAGCCCAGACCAAGGATAGTAGACCCAATTTCCGAAGCGATAAACATCATGATCTTTTTTCCAAGCTTCTAACCACTCAGCTCGCTCAGATTCGCTAATTTGCCGTCCAGGATTTCGAGTTAAATGTAATTCTAGCAGTTGATTTTCTATAGTATTAGCTAATTTTAGCTGCTTTTTATTACTAGTTATTAATGATTCGAATTCTTTTAGATCCGACTCGTCATTTAAGTTAAAGATTAGGGGCTTAAAGTAGTTTTTATTAACAAGCTTAAGCTCTGATATTAAGTTTTTTATAATATCTTTATCCGAGTTTATCATTAATATTTTTTATTTAATCACTAGAGCCAAATTACATCATAGTAATCAGTAAATCTTTATTTTTACCAAAATATTCACTCCCAGATGAACGATTCTGTACGCATACTTTATATTGATGATGAAGAGAATAACCTACAGGCTTTCAAGGCTAATTTTCGTCGCGATTTTAAGTTATTTACCGCACTATCAGGTGCCGAAGGTCTAGAAATTTTCAAAAGAGAAAAGGATTTAAACATCATTCTCACCGACCAGCGCATGCCTCATATGACGGGTATCGAGTTTTTACAAGAAGTGCAGAAAATCAATCCTGAACCCATGCGTATCCTAATTACTGGATACTCCGATATCAATGCAGTAATTGATGCGATTAACCTGGGCCAAGTTTATCGCTATTTCAATAAGCCTTGGCACTATGATGATTTGAAAGCTACAATTCTCGCGGCTCATGAGGTATATAGCTTAAGAAGACAAAATAAAGAACTAGTAGATCAATTGGAACGCGCCAACGATCAGTTAGAGTTCCTACTGCGCCAAAAGCTGCTATCTTAATTGAAAATACTTTCTACCGTTCTCCTTCTTTTTCTGACTTTCAACCTCTTTTCACAAGAGCTAATAAAAATATCGGAAAGTGGTGAAATTAGTGTGTCTATCAAAAAGTTAGAAGAGCTCCGTCAAAGTTATGATTATCAAAACTTTGTAGAAGATTATTCCCTGCGAGGGAGTTTTCACAAGCTCTCGCCACCTACAAGTCTCTTTAGTTCTGTCTCAGTACCGAATAGTAAAAACCAAGAGAAACGGAGCCTAAGGGTTTTTCTAAAGAATGATAGTATCCACTTGGATCTTTTTCTAAATATAAGGAAGCTAAGTGCTGAGGACCGCCTATTGCTCGGTGAGGCAGATTCTTGTTTTGTGCTTCCAGAGGCCAAAAACCTTTATTTTCTTGCAGACTTCAGTAAAAATCAGAAACTGACCTTAGAAGATAATTTCCCTTTTAATAATAGTTACCTCACACTAGAAAGTATTATCCTGCCCTTTGCTAAAAACAGCCTAGATCCTCAAGATTATGGGGCAGCAGGCGATTGTCAAGTAAACGCAATTTGTCCAGCAAGTATTAATAGTGAACTTAGTGCTGCCACCACGCGCATTCTATGGGTAAATGGCAATCTTGCCGGCTGGTGTTCGGGCACCATTGTTAATAATACCGCGGGTGATTTTAAACCTTATATATTAAGTGCCGAACACTGTGCCCTAGCTGGCGGCACAATAGTACCGCCAAATGATTTAAACCGCTGGGTTTTCTTTTTCAACTATCGCAACAAGAGCTGCCTTGGCCCCAATAAAGAAAGTGACTTGCCCTCGCAACAAATTATTGGTGCCACTATACGGGCTCGCAGTGATGACAATGGTGGCGACTTCGGCTCTGACTTTCTTTTGCTAGAGCTTGACCAAAATATACCTGATTCTTTTAGTCCTTACTTTGCAGGCTGGAATAGAAGTGGTCTTCTTAGTAGTCAGGGTGATTGCTTTCATCACCCTGCTGGAGATGCTCAAATGCTTAGCATCTATCGCGAAAAGCCTAGCTTAAGTAGCTTTGGCGGAAGGGTTTTAAACACACATCTAAACGTTTTCTGGCAAGAAAATACTTATGGATTTGGCACTACTGAAGGAGGTAGCAGCGGGAGCAGTTTATTAGACTCAGACGGTCTCATTATTGGCACGCTTACCGGTGGAAGCAGTAGTTGCCAGCAAACTGAATTATCCGACTTATACGGTCGTTTTGCTTATAGTTGGAAAAGTAATGGCTCGGAGCCAAGCCGCCAATTAGCGCCTTGGTTAGATCCCTTAAATCGCAATAATTTACGTTTAAAAGGTCTCAATTATGGCGATAGTATTTCGAGTAATACCTTGGGCAACATTAGCTTGTTTCCTAATCCTGTGCAAAATGGTTCGGCTGAAATAAAAGGATTTTCTGAGCTGCAAGAGCCGGTGGAAATGGTGCTTTATTCATTGGCTGGTGAAGAACTACAAGAAAAATATAAATACCCTTTTTCCGACGGAACTATTCCTCTAACTTTAAAAGCTTTGCAAGGAGGCCTGTATATTTTGAAAGTTCGTCAGGCAAGCAATACCAAAACAATAAAAATATGGATACTCTAAAGCTTAGTGCTCTGCTATTAATTTGTCTTTTTATCACTTCTTGTGGAGCTAAAAAAAGTTCGAGCGATTCTCAAAAAAATCAGATTGAGTTTACTGAAAACGACGAGGATGATCCCATTCAAATTCTCAGTCCTTGTTTAGGAGTAGACACCAACCCTCGCATGGAATATCAGAGCACGAAGGCTCTAATAACTGATTACCAGCAAGAAGGCGATTGTATAATTTTGAGCTATCAGTATAGTGGTTGCAAATCTGGAAAACCCCATTTAATTGCTCGCGAAGTTATACCCGCTAAAAAATCCTTGCTGATAAAATTAGAATTACTAATGGAAAACTCGGGTGAGTGTGATATGCTGATAACTGAGAAAAAGCATTTCAGCCTGCAAAATATTGCTGCGAATCAAGACCTCAGCTTAGACTTCAATCAGGGGGAAATGATGGTTGAATTTAAAAAGCCCTAAGCCATACTTTAATATTGCTTAGTTCTTAAAAGCACCAAAGTGCAAGCTACTTCAGTTTCAATGCCCTTTTTTGCAAGATGAGCTATCCAATCGGGATTTTCTGTCCCAGGGTTGAAAATGACCCGTCGAGGTTTTAAAGAATCTACGTAATCGTAGTATTCCGCTTGGTTTTGTGGACCAAGGTAAAGGCTAACCGTATCAATATCATTAAATGCTTTTTTCTCTTTAGAAAAGGGCACACCTCTCACCTCCCCTGCTCGATTGCCAAGGGCCACGACTTCATGATTGTAATCCTTTAGCATGTTGATTGCAATATTTGAATAACGCTCTTTATTTTCGCTTGCACCTAGTACTAATGTTTTCATCTTAACGGTCTTTCTTTATTAGCTTTGCCCATGGCTTTAGAAACATCAAATCTACAATTTAGTTATGACGCTAAAAAAGCGTTTCACTTTCCTGATATAGAACTCGCTGCTGCAGATGCGGCCTTAATTATTGGACCGTCAGGCTCTGGGAAAACTACTCTACTAAATCTTATCGCCGGCCTTCAAAAAGCGAGTACTGGAGAGGTGATCATCAACCATCAATCAATCAACCAATTAGAAGGCCGCAACTTAGAAAGGTTTCGAGCTAAACATTTAGGTTTAATCTTTCAAAAGAGTCTTTTCTTGCCTTACCTCAGCATGCTCGATAACATGAAAATGATTTATGCCATTCAAGATAGAAATGCCTCTATAAAGGAGATTGAATCTTTATTTGATGAGTTAAATATTGTACACATCCTACATAAAAAAGCAGCAACATGTAGCATTGGCGAGCAACAAAGAGCGGCCATTGCACGTGCGCTATTGCAGAAGCCCAGCCTTATATTAGCGGATGAACCCACTGCTGCTTTGGATGATGCTAATGCAAAAAAAGTTGGGGAATTACTGCTGGAAATGAGTCAGTCACAACAAAGGGCTTTATTAGTGGTTACCCACGATGAACGACTAAAAAAGCTAATCCCTAAATCCTATCAATTGTGAGTATATTCCGATTAGCACTGGCCAGTTTAGCCTATAAAAAACTCCACAGCTTTCTTAGTATCTTAATACTGTCCTTTTCATTAGCCCTAATTATGGTGCTCTTTACGGCAAAAGATAGCTTTGAAGAAAGCTTTACTCGCAATATAAAAGGCATCGATTTAGTAGTGGGTGCCAAGGGAAGTCCCCTACAAATTATTTTAAGCAGCGTGTATCATATAGATGCTCCAACTGGAAATATTGAGCTCTCAGAATTTAATCAATTGGCCAAAAATCGCATGGTGAAAATGGCCATTCCTCTGGCCTATGGAGATAATTATAAAGCAAAACGGATTGTAGGCACGGATAGCAATTATGCTTCTCTCTACGGTATTTCGATAGCTGAAGGTCGAGCTTTTGAAAATAGTTTTGAAGTAAGCATCGGCGCCTCGGTTGCCCAAGATTTGGGATTAAAATTAGGCGATACCTTCCACGGTTCTCACGGCTTTGATCAAGAGGGTGAAGACCACGGCCATCACGACTTTAAGGTGGTAGGGATTTACCAAGCGAGCGCCACGGTTATCGACGACCTTATTCTTACCCCGCTAGAAAGCATTTGGTTGGTACACGAGCACCCGCAGGAAGAATCAGCTGGTCATCATGAACATGAGCACGACCATAATGAGATTAAAAGAGAAATTACCGCAGGCCTTCTTCAATTTAGCAACCCTATGGCCACTCTAAGCCTACCCAGGCAAATTAACAGTCAAACCAAAATGCAAGCGGCACTGCCAGCCATAGAAATTAATCGGCTTTTTAGCTTGGCACAGTCTGCCATCGATTTACTAGAAGCTTTGGCTTATGTTTTACTTTTTATCGCCGGTATTAGCATTTTTATTTCCCTGCTTCAAGGTTTAAAGGATGAAGAACCGCAATTAGCATTTTTAAGAGCGGTTGGAATTAGTCGTTATAAAGTGGTGCTATTAGTTTGGGCTAAAGCAGTTTTTATTGGATTAATTGCCTATTTATTTGCCTGGCTATTAGCTTTTGTTAGTCTGGAGCTATTAGCCTATAATTTGTCAAATTTTAAATTCGGCTTAGGCTTAGCTTTATGGCAAAATCCAATGCAATGGTGGCTTCTTTTAGGCGTTTTAATATTAGGTACCTTTGCCTCACTGTTGCCCGCTTGGCACGCCTACCGTATAAATATTCCAAAAACTCTAGCAGATGCATAAAGCCTTTCTCACCCTTCTTTTTGTCTTAAGCATAGGTAGTTTAAGTGCGCAAAAAAGTTTGGTTTGGCCTGTCTTAGCCATGACTAATTATGACCAAGATCCTGTTTCTGGGCTTTACACCCCTAAATTCCCTAGTATTCTCAGTTCCAATTATGAAGGTGAGGAAATTGTAATTTCAGGCTACCTAATTCCACTAGACGTTGCAGCTAATACCTATGCCCTCAGTAAAAACCCATTTTCCGCCTGCTTCTTCTGTGGAAACGCAGGACCAGAAACGGTAATAGAATTAAAATTTAAAGGCGACCCTGGTCGATTTGCCACCGACAAGTTTGTCCCCATTACTGGCGAGCTGCGCCTTAATCGTAATGGACAAGGTTTATTCTTTACCATTGTAAATGCGCAAATTGAAGCTTAATGAAAAAATTGCTCGTACTTTGCCTTGGTATTTGTCTTTTCGCATCTGCACAAGCACAAAAAACAGCACAGATAATAGACTGGAAATTATTGGCCAAAGTAGATTTTGTCGATCAATATTTTCCTGAATATGAGGCCTGGTACCTTATTCCAAAGTTTCAAGAAGAAGTAAAGGCCCTGGATCAAAAGCCCGTTATTATTAAAGGCTATTTAATACCTATGGACGTAGATGGTGGAGAATATGCGCTTTCTGCTTACCCTTTTAGTGCCTGCTTTTTTTGCGGAGGAGCTGGGCCAGAGAGCGTTATAAAACTGGAACTGGCAGAACAAACAGAGCGTTATGAAACCGACGATATTGTTACCTTTAGTGGCACTTTAGAGTTGAACGATTCTGACGTGGATAACTTTAATTATATCTTGAAAAATTGTCGTCCTCTAAAAAAATAAAAAAAGGCTGGATCGCCTTTCTATTATTGTTGATCTTGGCTATCGCATACCTTGCTGGCCCTCAGCCTACAGAAGGGAAATATCCAGCACATTTACCCGCTGTAAACGTCAATCTAACAGCACTTAACGATTCCATTAATTTAGCGGAAGAATCTCAAGAGCTAATTCGCCCCAACAACGAGGCCAGAATAGTATGGCACGATAGCATTCGCCGAACTGCTCGCGTGCTCCTTTATTTGCACGGCTTTTCCGCTTCTGAAGAAGAGGGCGCCCCGCTGCATGAAAATATAGCTCGTAAGATGGGAGCTAATTTATACCTAGCCCGTTTAGCTGGTCATGGTTTAAAAGAAAATAACTTAGAAGATTTTACGGTTTCAAAAGCCTGGCAAAGCGTTTTAAAAGCCCTTGCCATTTCGCTACAGCTAGGAGATGAAGTAATTATTATGGGCACCAGCACGGGCTGTAGTTTTGCTCTTAAATTGGCCGAAACCTTTCCCGAAAAAGTATCTGCTTTAGTAAACCTTTCCCCTAATATAAGAGTGAAAGATCCGGCCGCGTATCTTTTAAATAAACCTTGGGGAGAGCAAATTGCCAAATTAGTTTTAGGAGAAAAGCGTATCGTCCGCAATAAAAGTGATGAATACCGGAAATATTGGGATACCCTTTATACGGTTAAAGCAGTTGTGCAATTGCAGGAGCTGCTTTGCTCTGCCCTAAAAGAAGAAACTTTTGCGAATATTCATCAGCCTACTCTAGACCTCTTTTATTATAAAAATGAAGAGGAACAAGATCAGGTAGTCTCGGTAGATAAAATTAAATGGATGCATCAACTCTTGGCTACACCAGACTCTTTAAAAGTTTTAAAAGCCATTCCCGGTGCAGGAAATCATGTTTTGGCCTCTCCTATTCAAAGTAATGCCCCTGATGCAGTAGAAGATGCTGTCGAAACATTTTTACGAGAAAAAGTAGGGTGGTAAAGCTTTTACCTTAAATTTTTCCTTTCTAAAAATAAAGAGTCCTTGCTTGATGAGAATCCTTCCAAAAAGTTAATTTTGCTTTTTAATGAGTTTCACCTTTCCACAATTCTTTTGGGCCTTCTTCGCTTTAGCGATTCCAATACTCATTCATCTCTTTAATCTACGTAAGCACAAGGTTTTATACTTTAGTAATACCCGGTTTTTACAAGAAGTACAACGCAGCACTAAAGCAGTAAAACGTCTCAAAGAATATCTCCTTTTAGCCTTACGCCTCTTAGCTTTAAGCGCTATTATACTCGCTTTCGCTAGACCGGTGCTTCCGCTAGATGAGGCTACAAAAAAAGACTTCAACCAACTTAGCATTTACATAGATAATAGCTACAGCATGAAGAGCCGAAGCACAGAAGCGAGTCTCTTCAATAAAGCCCGCCAAAATGCAGTGGCTTTGCTAAAAAGCTTAAAGCCCGATGCTTCCGTTCAAATTCTCACCAATAATTTTGAAGCGAAATACCAGCGTTTTTACAGCCCAAAAGAGGCTATTCAGTTGGTGGATGAATTGGACTATTCTCCAGCTTTTCGCAATTTTAGCGATATTAAAACTCGCATCTCGGAAGCCGCAAGTCGTTTAGAAAATGAGGCTACGCTACAAGTGGTACTGATGAGCGATTTTCAATCCACTAGTTTTAAGGATTGGCAGGAAGAAACAATACCCACTAATTGGCAGATAAAACTGCTGGCTTTAAAAGCGGTAGATGCCAAGAGTAATTTGGCCATTGATTCCTTATGGTTAGAAAGCCCCGTTTTAATCCCTAATTTCAGTCAAAAATTGGCCTTTCAATTGAGAAATTTTGGGCCGAAGGAATTAAAAGAAGTAGCACTAAGTTTAAAACTAGACGAACAAATTGTAAACCAGCAGAAATATAACATCCCTGCCCAAGGTGTAACAAATGCTAGCTTAGAGTTTCTTCTGCCTGAAGCAGGAAATTTTAGAGGAGAACTTGAAATTGAATCCAGTGGCGGAGCTACTTTTGACGATGTTTTCCACTTTCAGCTCAAATCCCAAAAGAAGGTAGCCGTATACCTTTTAGCACCACAAGGTAGTAGTAATTTAAAAACGGAAATTTTCCGCGACAGCATCTTTGACTTAAAGATCAGCTCTTATGAAGATATTGATTTTGAAGCGCTTGAAGCTAGTGAATTGATTATTGCTGAAGTGGACGCTAATTTAAGTTCTGGCTTGTTGGCCAAAATAAATACACATCTAGCGGCAGCGAAAAACCTATTTTTAATTCCAAGCGGCAAAGCAAGCGGATTTGCTCCCCTACTAAAAGAATTCGGTCTCAACATTAATCCTTTTTGGGAGAACGATAGCCTGCGCGCCGTGGAGCTAAATTATGAGGACCCCTATTTTCGATCCGTATTTTTAAGTGAAACTAAAAACCCGGACCTACCCTATAGTCGGAAATTTTTCCGAGCGCCAAGAACGGTACTTTTTCCGCTACTCAAATTTGAAAATGGCGAAGCAATGCTATTTCGTCAACCTTATGCCAAGGGAGATATTTTTATTAGTCTCAGCGCGATAGCAGAGGAGTTCAGTAATTTCTCCGATCATCCTATAGCCTTGCCTATTCTTTATAATGCCGCGCTCTTTAAAAAAGAGGTTCCTGCACTTTATTTAAGCCCTGGAATGGGTAATCGCTCCCTACTAATAGATCAAGCTTACCGCAATGATAAGCCCTTAGCATTAAGCTTTGAGGGGCAGGAAATAATTCCCCC
>CBFHVV010000018.1:0-45667 GCA_965658965.1 Croceimicrobium sp. | reverse complement strand
AAAGTGCAAAAAACTATTGCATTGACTTTGTTACTATAGCTGGGGCTTAGACTTAAATCTTTTAAGAACTGCAAAATTAAGGCTGTTTTACCTACACCACCTGGGGCTACAACCGCAATTAAATTATTTCTAACTTTAGAAAGAGTAGCATTCAAATCCTTAAATTCTTTTTCCCTTCCTAATAACCCTGTGATTTCATGGTCAAATGATTGTGGTAATGTGTTTGGGATTGCCCATCTTACATTTTCAAACCACTCTTCAGGTGGAGAATTTAAATTTTCTTCTAAGGCCGCATTAAGTGCTTGAGCAACTTTTATTAGACCTAACTTTTCAATCAAAGGATCACTAGCTATAGCAGCTGAGCGAAACCAAAAGGCCTGCGGGAATTGACGGTTTGGATGGCTAATAGCATTTCGAATGTCAAAGATTCCCAAGTAAGCACAAAAGTGCTTTAAGTCTTTCATATGCTTATTCAAAGAAGTGCCTGAAGTAACGTCAATAGCTAAATTGAAAATTTCATCTAAATAACTAGATTCAACCAAAAATGTGGCACTATCTGTAGCATTCCCTTTTTTTTCGTTTTCCCTATTAATTATTTCCGTTTTGTTTTTTTCTGATATATTATCCAGATCTTCATTCTGAATAATATAATCACCCAATGAAGATTCTAATTCATAAATTATCATTGCGGATTTTATCCGCAATTTATTTGTGTTATCCATAGGTAATATTCTAGTATTTTTTTAATTCATTACAACGTTTAGCTAAACAGCGTTTTAATGCAGTTTAGGTCTTGTTAGCATTAGTTTTTCCAAAAGGCATTCCATCTACGACTTTAGCTATTGACTTTTTTCATCCTACATATTAGTCCGAATACACTGCCCCAAAATGTTGCCCCCAATGCATTATTCTTTGATCAATTTCTTCAAGTGTTGGACATTCTTGACATTTAGGACATTCTGGACTATCATTAGGTAAGTAAACCTTATATGAACAGGCAATTAGTAGTATTGTACAAATGGTTAATAAAACTGTATTTAATTTTTCTCTTGTCATCCGACTTATCTTTGATTAATGTTAAAGAATGTATATGTGTTTAGTCGCACTTATCCCCCTGAAAAGGTTCGTATTAGTTAACTATGCGATTATACTCCTTGGATTTATTATTTATTACATCTTGCCCTACAATCTCATGCTCCGCTAAAAACTGTTCAAAGCCTTCTTGGCCTAATTGGCTTATAAGGTTGCGGGAGCTTACGGCTGTGCCTTCTACCACAAAACCATAAACAAAGAAGTAATCTGAAATACCTATCTGGCCATCAATTAATAGATCATAATCGGGGCCGGCCTTTTCTAGGGCCTCTTGTGTTGCTTCAGTAATTGAGGAATTGAAGCCTAAAAATGTTAGGTGTTTACCAGTGGTTTTTTTACCCTGGCTTTTTTGGAACTGAAGATTGGTAGACGCATTACTAAGAGTAGTAAAGTTCATTACCTGGCGAGTGCAGCTTCCGAGCGATAGAGCTAGGATAGCGATAGACAGAAGAATTGTCTTTTTCATTTTAAAATCATTAAAGGTTAAAAATTGTGTCGTCCCTCCTAATGGATTATCCATTTACCACCTTTAGATTCCTTCCTATTTTGTTTTAATTATGTTAGGCTCATAATTTTATGGTTAATCATTTGTTATTTATTGAACCACTATTAATCGCTGCTTCGCTAAGCTGGGCCCTCGTATGGCCGCTCGGTATATTTGGCTTGAGCTTCATTATCTAAGTAATTACTCTGGTGGATAAGTTCATCCTTGACTTAAAGAATGCAAAATAAGGATTAAATAAATGTCTCCCTTAAATATTACTTGCCACTAGAGAAGAAAAATAATTTATCTGGTCAGAAGAGGTTTCTGTCTTAAATTAGTATAAATAGAAATAACTGGTCTCTTGTGATTCTTAAATTCATCGATTTGAAAGACTTAAACTAGTCTTTAGGTCTCGATCAATGTTAATTCATATAATAGATATTCATGCTAATCCTAGATTTACACAATTGGAACCCTTATTAAGGTTTAGCGAAGGTTATAGTAAGAGGCAGATATTTAATAAAGGGAAAATACAAGTCTGCTATTTACTGGATTTTTAGCAAGAGTTTGAGCAAGAGTACGGAGAAGAAAGAAACAATATATAACAATATTAGATCGCTCTATGCTCTCTACTCTTGCTCAATACTGTTTTTGTGGAGCTGGCGGGGTTTGCTTTGGCAGAGCCCAATAATGGGGTTTCTTGTACCCAATTTTTAAAAACGCCTCCTTCGTCGTCGCTCCTTATTCATTTCTTCGCATCTGCTTACAAGCAAGCTTGCGCACTGCGCAGAAATGAAAAAACCCGCAGATGCGGGTTTTAAAAATTGTGGAGCTGGCGGGGTTCGAACCCGCGTGCAAACAAGGGAATCAAGAGCTTTCTACATGCTTATTTTGTTCTTGAGGTTTTCGTCCATTGGCTGGGAACAAACACCCCACCGCAGGCTTATTTGTGAATTACAGTGTCACGAGCACTACACAACTCTTTACTCGCTAGTTCGGATTTGATGACACCTCTAATTCCTACCCAACCAAACATAGGGTCGGAGAGATGACTTGCTCCCGCGTCTCACGCGTGGATTAGCAGAAATCACATTCAGTGACTTAAGCGGCAAGCGCGAAGTTATTTTCGCCTCTTGTTGTTTTGAAGTATCTGTTTTACGGGCGACACCCTCATAGCCCGGCATGCTTACAATCGAATCAACTTGCTGTCGATACCATTCAGCCCCAAATTTGTAAAAGAACTTTTTTCTAGACTGCAAAGCTAATACCTTTACAGCAAATATTAGCGAAATGAAGATAGGCATTATTAAAGAGGGCAAAACACCACCTGACCGACGGGTGCCACTGAGTCCGAAGCATTGTGAAATACTACTTAATCGTTATCCTGAGCTAGAAATCGCAGTACAGCCTAGTGATATTAGGGCTTTTAAAGATTCAGAGTATGAAGCTTTAAACTTGGCGATGCAAGAAGATCTTACGGATTGCGACCTTCTAGTGGGGGTGAAGGAAGTGCCAAGCGAAATGCTTATCCCCAATAAACGCTATATGTTTTTTTCGCACACGTATAAAAAGCAAGAATACAATCGCGCTTTATTGCAAGCCATCATTGCTAAAAAAGTAAGTCTAATTGACTACGAAATGCTAAAAGACCCCGGCGGTAAGCGCCTCCTAGGCTTTGGTCGCTATGCTGGTATTGTTGGCTGTTACAATGGTTTTCGGGCCTATGGTAAACTCAGTGGGAATTTCGACTTAAAGCCAGCCCATCTTTGTCACGATCGTCTAGAGTTAGAGTCAGAATTGGTTAAGGTGGTCCTCCCAAAAAATTTTAGAATTGCCCTAACCGGTGCGGGTCGAGTAGCAGGTGGAGCCATGGAAATTTTATCCGCTCTTAAAATTACTCAGGTTTACCCAGATGAGTTCATTCGCGAAGATTTCAATCAAGAAGCAGTATTTACTCAGCTTAATGTTCAAGACTACTTTCGTAGAAGCGATGGTAAGGACTTTAAACGGAAAGATTTTTACCAAGACAGTGAAGGTTACGAGTCTAACTTTTTAACCTATGCCGCTCATGCAGATATGTATATTGCTTGCCATTACTGGAGCGAAGAATCACCGTATATTTTTAGCCGAGAAATGGCTAAGGACCCGCGTTTCAACATAAAATTAGTGGCAGATATTAGTTGTGATATTGATGGTCCAGTTGCCAGTACCATCCGTCCTTCTACCATCGCCGAACCTTTTTATGCCTACGATCCTCAATCGGAGAAGGAGACGGAATTTGGACGTCCTGGGAGCATTGCAGTTTCTGCCGTGGATAATTTGCCCGGAGAGTTACCCCGAGATGCATCAGAAGATTTTGGCAATGAGTTGCTTAAGAATGTGATTCCACATTTCTTTAATTCCGACGAATTAGGTATCCTAGATAAAGCGACGGAAACCACTTTGGAAGGAAAGCTAAATTCGCATTATTCCTATTTAGAAGACTATATTGCCTAAACCTTTTGGGCTAATGAATTATCTTCGCGAAGCTTTTGAATTAGGGAAATTATATAGGATTTGGCACAGACACCGGCAAAGTACATCGATATAAATGCAATTATAAAGGAGAAGAATCCGACTCTGGCTAAATGGCTGCCTTCTTTTCTAGTAAATTACATCAAGCGTATCGTTCATCAGCGAGAGATCAATGAAGTAATGGCCCTCCATGGTGATAAAATTGGACTTGACTTTGTGAGAGCTGGTTTAGAGTCATTAAACACCAAAGTCGAGGTGATTGGTTTAGAAAACATTCCGCCTGAAGGTGGTTTTATAATGGCTGCTAATCATCCTCTTGGGGGTTTAGACGGTATTGCTTTTATGAAAGCAGTAGGTGAGAAGCGCGAAGATTTTCAGTTTTTAGTAAATGACATTTTGCTAAACATCAAAAACTTAGAACCCCTTTTTGTGCCGGTAAATAAGCTTGGGGTTAATCCTAGAAAAGCCCTTCAAGTAATTGAAGAAACTTATGCAAAGGATATTCCCATCCTTGTGTTTCCTGCAGGAATGGTTTCGCGTAAATTGGAAGATGGTGTGGGCGATTTACCTTGGCAGAAAAGCTTTATTGCACGATCTAAAAAGTATAAAAAGAATGTAATTCCTGTTCATATTGGAGGTAAGAATTCCGCCTGGTTTTATAACTTATCACGCTTTAGAACAAAGCTGGGAATAAAAGCTAACTTGGAAATGTTTTACCTGGCAGATGAAATGTTCAGGCAACGAAATAAGACGATTAAAATTACAATTGGTAAGGCGGTAAACTATGAAGATTTCGATAATAGCCGGAATTTAGTAGAATGGGCAGCATACATGCGTGAGAAAGTTTACGCCTTAGCAAAAAATAAATAGCACTGGATGGAAGATATCATAGAGCCGGTAAAGCGCGCAGCAATCCTGGCTGAATTAAAAGAAGAATATTTTTTACGTAATACCACTAAAGGTGGTAACCAGCTCTATTTGGTCAATTATCACACTGCCCCTAATATAACCAGAGAAGTTGGTCGCTTGCGTGAAGTGGCTTTTCGAGCCGCTGGCGGCGGTACGGGCAAAGCAATTGATTTAGATGACTACGATACTTCTAAGCACTGCTACGATCAGTTGGTGGTTTGGGACCCAGAAGACCAAGAGATTATGGCAGGTTATCGCTTGCTTAAATGTCGATTAGGTGAAAGGGATGCCGCTGGTAATTTGGTATCAGCCACATCTAAGCTCTTTCATTTGTCGCCGCGAATGATAAGTGATTTCATGCCTCTAACCTTAGAGTTAGGTCGTTCTTTTGTACAGCCTAAATATCAGCGCACCGCCCCCCGTAAAGGTATATTTGCCCTAGATAATTTATGGGATGGTCTAGCTACGGTAATGTTGATGGACCCACAGTTAAAATACCTTTTTGGGAAGGTAACTATGTACCCAAAATACCATCGTGAGGCGCGAAATATGATTTTAGCCTTTATGCGTCATTTCTTTCCCGATCCAGACGAGTTGGTACGGCCGCGGATGCCATTGGTAAAAGAAGATGAACTGAGTCCTTATTACCATTTATTTGAAGGATTAGCTTACAAAGAGGCACATCGAGTTTTGCAAGCAGAAGTAAAAAAACGAGATGAAAATATTCCGCCACTAATTAATAGCTATATGTCACTGTCTTCCACCATGCGTTCTTTTGGAACCGCTGAGAATAGTAGCTTTGGAACAGTAGAGGAAACGGGCATCTTAATCACCTTTGATGATATTGAGCCTGGTCGTAAAGAGCGTTATATTCAGTCCTTTGAAGCCAATAAAGTTTTTAGTGGCCCTAAAGCATAGAGTTTCTCGCAATAACATTATTTGTTAAGAGAAAAATTGATGCTGTTTTATTTATTACAGATTGCCTTTCGCTTACTTTTTGTGGAATCGTCACTAGGTTTTAAATACGTCCCCCTAAGGGGAAAATGCAATTAAGTAACAATTTACTGCTACTGGCCACAAATGACCATTGTTTTTTAAGCGGGTAGCGAAGCGCTAGATGCTTCCCCTTTTTTCTACTGACTAATTTCCTTCAGCTTTGCGATAGTGCTGGTAGGGTTTTCTGAATTAAATACAAAACTACCGGCTACTAACACATCTGCGCCAGCGGATACAAGAGCCTTGGCATTAGCACTGGTAACTCCACCGTCTATTTCAATTTGGGTATCGCAGCCTGCATCAAGAATCATCTGCTTAAGCTCGCGTACTTTAGAATAAGTATTCTCAATAAATTTTTGACCACCAAAACCGGGGTTTACGCTCATCAAACAAACTAAATCGATATCAGCTAGGGTATCTTTTAACAAGTTTACCGGGCTATGTGGATTTAGGGCCACACCTGCTTTCATTCCAGCTGCTTTAATGGCCTGCAAGCTCCGGTGCAAGTGAGTAGAGGCTTCATAATGTACGGTTAGAATATCAGCACCTACCGCCCTAAAGTCTTTGATATAGCGTTCAGGTTTTTCCACCATAAGGTGAACGTCTAGCGTTTTTGTGGCAATACGCTTTATGGCGCTTATAACGGGCATGCCAAAGGAAATATTAGGCACAAACATGCCATCCATAACGTCGAGATGAAACCAGTCAGCTTCGCTTTCGTTAAGCATTTCACAATCGCGACCAAGGTTTAAAAAATCAGAAGCCAAAAGGCTAGGAGCTATAAGAGCCATAGTAGAAAATTTATGAAAAATAAAGCCCCCCTGAAGAGGGAGGCTTTTAAAAAGTTTAACCTAAATAAGTTTTTAGAATTTTACTTCTGGAGGTATGCTTTAAGCGACGAATTGCTTTCTCCTTAATTTGACGAACACGCTCGCGGGTAAGATCAAATTTTTCTCCAATCTCTTCTAAAGTCATTGGGTGTTGACCACCTAAACCAAAGTATAAACGCACCACGTCTCCTTCTCTTGGAGTTAGAGTAGCCAAAGATCGTTCGATTTCTGTACGCAAGGAGTCTTGCATCAAGTCATCATCGGGATTAGGGCTATCACCGGTATTTAAAACGTCGTAAAGATTACTGTCTTCACCTTCCACTAATGGAGCATCCATGGAAATGTGGCGACCACTATTTCGCATGCTTTCCTTTACATCATTCTCGCCCATTTCTAGGTTTTCCGCAATTTCTTCGGGAGAGGGTGCTCTTTCGTTTTCTTGCTCTAAAGTTGCATAAGACTTATTAATCTTATTTATAGAACCAATTTTATTAAGAGGAAGGCGAACAATACGTGATTGTTCGGCTAATGCTTGTAAGATGCTCTGGCGAATCCACCAAACGGCATAAGAGATAAACTTAAAACCTCTGGTTTCATCAAAACGTTGTGCCGCTTTAATTAATCCTAAGTTTCCTTCGTTAATTAAATCGGGTAGGGTTAAACCCTGGTTTTGATATTGCTTAGCCACAGAAACCACAAAGCGCAGGTTTGCTTTAGTTAACTTTTCTAAAGCTACTTGGTCACCCGCCTTAATCCGCTGAGCTAATTCAACTTCTTCTTCAGCTGTAATAAGGTCTACCTTACCAATTTCCTGAAGATATTTGTCGAGAGAAGCGGTTTCACGGTTGGTTACCTGTTTTGTGATCTTTAACTGTCTCATTGGCTTTTTGTGTTATTAAAAAAAATTAATGAATCGAAAAAAGAATAGAACTTAGTCTTTACTTGGCTTTTCTAATAAAGCTTTGCGCGATAGTTTTAGTTTACCACGATCGTCTTTTCCGATCAATTTAACTTCAACTTTCTCTCCTTCTTTCAATTCTTCTTCAACCTTTTCTAAGCGGCGGTGGGCAATTTCACTAATATGTAAAAGTCCATCTGTACCGGGTGCGATTTCAACAAAAGCACCGTAAGGTTGAATAGAACGAACCGTACCGGTAAATACATCACCTACTTCTGGCATAAAAGCAATCTCCTTAATACGGCTAATTGCGCGGTTCATTTTTTCTGCATCCGTTCCACTAATTTCAACTACTCCAAATTCACCGTCTTCTTCAATGGTAATGGTAGTGTCAGTATCTAACTGCATTTTTTGAATATTCTTGCCGCCAGGTCCGATAATCATTCCAATAAATTCTTTTGGAATTTTCACCACACTAAGTTTCGGAGCATGAGGTTTCATTTCGCTTCTTGGAGCGTCAAGAGTTTTCATCATTTCTCCTAAGATGTGCATGCGACCATCCTTCGCTTGATTTAAAGCTTGCTCCAAAATTTCGTAGCTAAGACCAGTAACTTTAATATCCATCTGACAAGCAGTGATACCCTTTTCAGTGCCGGTTACTTTAAAGTCCATATCTCCTAAATGATCTTCATCACCTAAGATGTCAGATAAAACGGCAAACTCGCCAGTTTCAGTATCTGTAATAAGGCCCATAGCGATACCAGAAACAGGAGCTTTCATTTTAACACCCGCGTCCATCATGGCTAATGTTCCAGCACAAACGGTCGCCATAGAAGACGAACCATTAGATTCTAGGATATCAGAAACAACACGAATGGTATGGTAATTATCATCGGGAATCATGCCTTTAAGGGCACGTTGTGCGAGGTTTCCGTGACCAATTTCACGACGGCTAGTGCCTCTAATAGGACGCGCTTCACCCGTAGAAAAAGGCGGGAAATTATAGTGTAGATAAAAGCGCTCTGAACCTTGGAAGGTTACATTATCAATGCGGTTTTCATCTAATTTAGAACCCAAAGTAACGGTGGTTAATGATTGCGTTTCACCTCTTGTGAAAATGGCAGAACCATGGGTACTTGGTAAATAATCTACTTCTGTCCAAATAGGACGAATTTCATCTGTTTTGCGACCATCTAAACGTTGACGATCTTTTAAAATCATATTACGCATGGCATGGTATTCCACTTCATGGTAATACGTTTTAATCAGGCCAGACTTTTCTTCCAACTCTTCTTCGCTGAAATTCTCTGCCATGTACGTATCGCGGGCCTCCTTAAAAGCGGCGCTACGATCTTCCTTCGAATGTCCACCTTTAGCAATACCATATACCGTATCGTAAAGATCTTTCATGATTTGCTCGCGTAGAGCCTCATCGTGCGTTTCGTGGCTGTACTCGCGTTTCGTGGCTGATTTTGCTACTTGACTAGCTAAGTCAATTTGTGCTTGTACTTGTACTTTAATAGCTTCATGTGCAAAAGCAATGGCTTCTAGCATCTCCTTTTCAGAGATTTCATCCATTTCACCCTCTACCATAACTACGCTATCTGCAGTAGCACCAATCATCATGTCGATGTCAGATTCTTTCATCTGTTCTACCGACGGATTAATCATTAGTGAGCCGTTGATTCGACCCACACGCACTTCTGACATTGGTCCGTTAAAGGGTAGGTCAGAAACAGCGATAGCGGCCGAAGCAGCTAAACCTGCCAATGCATCTGGGCTTACCGAAGGCTCCCAAGAAATTAGGCTAATCATTACTTGCGTTTCCGCATGGTAATCGGTAGGGAATAAGGGACGTAATACGCGGTCTACCAGACGCATTACTAATATTTCGTCGTCACTAGGACGTGCTTCTCTTTTTATAAATCCGCCTGGCATACGCCCGCCTGCGGAAAATTTTTCGCGGTAATCGACGGTGAGCGGTAAAAAGTCGATGCCTTCCTTAGCTTCTTTGTTAGAAACTACGGCTGCCATAACCATTGTATCGCCCATGCGCACTACCACTGCACCGTCAGCTTGTTTGGCTAACTTTCCAGTTTCTAGTGTAATGGTGCGTCCGTCTTCGAGTTTTATCTCCTGCTTTATTGCGTTTGGAATCATGTAAAATTGTATCTAATGTAAAATGCTTAAAAGACAAAAGAAGGCAATCGTAAAATTGCCTTCTTTTTTGTAGAAATTACTTTCTAATTCCGAGTTCGGCGAGTATCGCACGGTATCTTTCAATATCTTTCTTCTTGAGGTAGCCTAATATACGACGACGCTTTCCTACTAAATCTACAAGAGCTTTTTCGGTGGCGAAATCTTTACGGTTCTTTTTCAAGTGCCCAGTAAGGTGATTGATACGATAGGTAAAAAGAGCGATTTGCCCTTCTGGTGAACCGGTGTCGGATTCAGATTTTCCGTGTTTTTGGAAAATTTCAGCTTTCTTTTCTGATGTCAAATACATGTCAAAATCGTTTAGATGAATGTTATGTAATATAAAATTTGAGCCTGCAAAAGTAGGCAATCTTTCTTAATTATTTGCTAGCCTTGCTGTTAACTTGCGTATGAGTCATCTTCAAAAAGCTGCCGAGCTTATTTTTAAGATTTTTTCGATCTACAATAAAGTCTAAAAAGCCATGCTCTAAGAGAAACTCAGAAGTTTGGAAGCCTTCCGGCAAATCTTTACCTATTGTTTCTCTAACAACGCGCGGGCCGGCAAAGCCAATAAGAGCGCCTGGCTCAGCGATATTAATATCACCTAACATGGCAAAAGATGCCGTTACTCCACCGGTAGTGGGATCGGTTAAAACCGAAACATAAGGCAATCCATTTTTTCCCAATTGAGCTAGCTTCGCACTAGTTTTGGCCATCTGCATAAGCGAAAAGGCGGCCTCCATCATGCGGGCACCACCACTTTTGGAAATCATAATGAAGGGCTTCTGGTATTTTATAGCATGATCAATCGCTTTGGAGATTTTCTCACCTACTACCGAGCCCATCGAGCCCCCGATGAAATTAAAATTCATGGCGGCAATTACTACGTCAAGATCATTAAGTTTACCATAGCCTGTGCTAACGGCATCCTTTAGCCCGGTCTTTTTAACTGCTGCTTGATAGCGATCCGAGTACTTTTTAGTGTCTTCAAATTTTAAGGGATCACCGCTGCTCATTTTGGCATCTAACTCAGTGAACTTTCCTTCGTCAAAGAGAAAGGAAAAGTACTCTTTGGCATTAATTCTTTCGTGAAAACCACAATTATTACAAACCCACTGGTTTGCTGCATGATCTTCTACGCTGCTTATTACTTTGCACTTTTTACATTTATACCACAGTCCTTCGGGAGTTTCTTTCTTGTCTTCCGTTTTAGTAGTAATACCTTCTTTGTTTCGTACAAACCAACCCATAAGCTAATTTTTATAAAAGTGAAAAAGCCTGCACCCCTAGGAAAGAATGCAGACTTTAATTTCAAATATGTTTAAATCGAATGAAATCTACAAGCCTTAGGCGATAGTAATTTCTTTCTCTAAATATACGTCTTGAATGGCATTCAACAATTGAATTCCGTCATTCATAGGTTTCTGAAAGGCCTTTCTTCCAGAGATAAGTCCTTGACCACCCGCACGTTTGTTTATTACTGCGGTACGTAATGCTTCACTTAAATCATTGGCAGCATCTCCGCTAGAAGCACCACCACTGTTAATTAAGCCATTGCGACCCATATAGCAATTAGCTACTTGGTAACGGGTTAAATCGATGGGGTTATCGGAAGTTAGTTCAGTATAAATACGCTGATCTAATTTACCGTAACTACTGTCTCCGGTATTTAGTGCCGTATAACCACCATTATTTTCTGGTAATTTTTGTTTGATGATATCTGCCTGAAGCGTAACTCCTAAGTGGTTTGCTTGGGCAGTTAAGTCTGCAGAAACGTGATAATCTTTATCAGATTTAAAAGCTGAGTTACGAATATAGCACCAAAGGATGGTGGCCATGCCTAGTTCATGCGCATACTCAAAAGCCTCGGCAACCTCTATAATTTGACGGTCGCTATCTTCTGAACCGAAATATATGGTCGCCCCAACTGCTACCGCACCCATATCCCAAGCGTTTTTAATAGAACCAAACATAATTTGGTCGTAGGTATTCGGGTAGGTCATTAATTCATTGTGGTTAATCTTTACAATGAAAGGTATTTTATGCGCGTATTTTCTAGAAACACTGGCTAAAACCCCATAAGTACTTGCCACTGCATTACAACCACCTTCTACGGCTAATTTTACAATATTTTCACCATCAAAGTAGATGGGATTTTTTGCAAAAGAAGCTCCTGCGGAATGCTCAATGCCTTGATCTACGGGTAAAATAGAAAGGTAACCTGTATTAGCTAATCTACCATGGTTGTACAAAGCACTAAGGCTTCTTAAAACTTGTGGTGAGCGGTTTGAAGGACCGAAAATATCATTTACAAAGTTTGGCCCAGGTAGGTGGAGCAAACTTTTATCGATGGTTTTACTCTGGTGGTTAAGGAGGCTATCGCCATCTTTTCCTAATAAGTCTGAAATTTGGTTGATATTCATATCGCTATTAATAAGATTTTTTGAACTCGCTACAAAAATAGAGTTTTTTCCCTGCCATCCCTAGAAAGGATACCCTAAGGCAATATTATATGTTAAATTAGATTGGATAGGCTGGTTTAGAATAACCCATTCCTTTTGTTCATCCCAGTATCCGGGGTCACGGATTTTTACGCCAGTATCGAATCTAATTACAAAAAAGTCAAGGTCAAGCCGCAGTCCAAAGCCACTACCAATGTATAAATCACGCGCTAAATTCTGCAAGCGAAAGGCGCTCTCGGAAGTTTCTAATCCACCGCTTAACCATATATTTCCCGCATCTACGAAAAGTGCCCCTTTTAAGCTACTGATGATGGGAAAACGGTATTCGATATTGCTAAGTAGTTTAAAAGTACCAATGGCAAAATTGTTATTATCTACATCACCGTCATTTGAAACTTGCTCAATTCCGCCACCAGCGCGATAGGCGGGCCAAGCGCGTAAATCGTTGGTACCGCCTAAAAAGAAAAAGCGAGAAAAAGGGGGAACGCGCACTTCTTCCCCTTCACTAGTAAATTGGCTTAAGCCATAGGGAAGAATATAGCCAGCATTAATTCTACCAATCCATGCATGCTCTTTGCTTACCCGTAAATATTGCCGATAATCTATTTCTAAACGACCAAATTGATAAACGGGTACTTCAAATAGAGTGCTAAAGTCATTCTCATTTACGGTGCCCGCCCCATTAGTAATTAAGGATTGAAGGTTCCCCGCTATCTCTAGATTACTGGTGAAAAAGTTGTAATTTTTTTGCCGTACCGACTTTTGACCAGAGTAGGTGAAAATCCACGAAGTACTGGTGATAAACTCTGAGGTAAAAGCTAAGGCTTGGATGGTATCTAGCTGCGACCTAAAGCTCTCGTCGATGGAGAAAAGATTGGAGAAGCTAGCATTGAGCAGGGTAATCCGATGGGTTTTTTGAGTGCTTTCTTGCCACTCGTAATTCAAACGCCCCCCAAAGGTTTCACGATCAAACTCTACCCTGGCGGTGCGATTGGCATAAAGGTTTAAATTGCTCCGCGCCAGCATCCTTTTTGGTATTAGTCCTTCGGTATTAAAAGGCAATAAGAGGCGAGGTAGGTCAAGTTTAACTTCTGCTCCTATCTCAAAGGTTCGCGAAAGCTCTTCGCTATTTCCTAAGGAGGGTTGGTATTCTAAACCGCTATTTAAATTAAAGCTTAGCGCTTCTCCGCCACCAAATAAGTTGCGATTTATTATCCCCACCGAACCTAAAATGCCATAATTTCCAGAAGTGTTAGTGGCTTCGGTGCTGGCAGTAAAGGTGCGCTTGTCACGCGGAACCAAACGAACTTGTGCATCTAGAAACATCTCACCGCTATCGCTTTCAACAGCATTAAAAGATATTTCCTTAACATCAAATGCATTGTAGGAGGAAAGGTGATTGTAGCTTTCTAACACATCCGATTTGCGATAGCGATCTCCTTTTTGAAAATGAATAGCATCTACCAAATAGCGCCCCTTATATTGCAAGGTGTCGTAGCGAAGGTCATAGCCTCGGTACTCACTGCTATCTCTTTTAGCGGTTTCTTGGTTAAAGTCAAAGTCGGGAATGATGGTAACCTTGCGATAGGAGTAACGCTTGGGGTCTTCGTAAACAACCGTATCGCCTCTTCTTTTTGGGATACCTTTAATCACTAATTGCAAATTAACTTGTCCCGATTTTTGGACATGCACAGTATCAGCTACATAACTTATATAGGCTTCCGAGAAATTATAAAAGCCGTCGTTTTGGAAAATCTCAACCAAACGGCTTCTTTCCTTGTCTAGCCGCGAGGAATTGTAATACTGTCCTTCTTCTACCAAGCTCTCTTTTTTATTTCGGGAAACCAGTTTTTCTAAACTTGGGCTGATAGAATAGCTAAGGCTATCAATTTTATATTGTGGCCCTCGCTTTACATGGTAAATTACCTCTGCTTTTTGTTTTTCGGGACGCCTTATAATATCAGCCTCAACGCTTACTTGAAAGTAGCCGGTATTGAAGTAGTAGTTTTCTAATTGCCGGCGGGTAGACTTTACGGCACTTTCCTCAAGAATAACGGGCTTCCTGCCGAATCGGCTAAAAAAGGAAGAGTCGCTACCGCTGCCCCAGCTGTGAATCATTAAACCAGGTCGGAAGCTTTTTAAAATTAAATGGCCATTGGGTTTTTGCTTCACCACAGATTCGGCCTCGTAGCTGGCTTTACCGCCCTCTATTAAATCTATTTTATAGTCCCAAAGCAGATACTGCTCTTGTGGCACGTGGCGAGTGTATTTACAGGCCAGCATGCTGATACAGATAAATAATAAGGAAAATAGGCGCTTTGCCATTTAAGCGTTTTAATTTTGGCAAAAATACATTATGCCAAGCGGAACTGAACAAAAGTTGCTAAGGAAGCTCAAACAGCGTAAATATCGCTGGCAAGAGAAGCTGTTTATTGCCGAAGGTCCTAAGGTAATTGCAGATCTAGTGGCCGAAGGTTTAGAGCCATTAAAAGCTTGGTCTACAGACTTAAATTCGCCCTACCATAGCATCTCGGAAAAGGACTTAAATGCGATATCGGGCTTTAGTACCGCTAATCAATCCTTGGCTATTTTTCCTTTTCCCGAGCATCACTTTGGCCTATCTCAAAGGGTTTTAATTTTAGATGGAATTAACGACCCAGGGAATTTGGGTACCCTTATTCGCACCGCCGATTGGTTTGGTTTTTCAGAAATCTACTGTCTGCCCGGTACGGCGGATATTTACAATCCTAAAACAGTGCAAAGTACCATGGGTAGTATTGCCAGAGTAAATATTGCTTACGCAGATGCGCAGGAGGTTTATGAGAAGTTAAAAGTTTCGCATCGCCTGCTTAGCGCGGATATGGAAGGGCTAAGCTTGGAGCAGCTAAAGCAAGATGCGCAGGATAATATTGCATTAGTCATGGGGAGTGAGAGTCATGGGCCGAGTGACTTTTGGCAGGATAAATCGCAAGCCATAACCATTGCGAAGACGAATTCAAACTCTTCTATTGATAGCCTCAATGTGGCTGTAGCTGGGGCTATCCTTATGCAGAAAATGGCTCTAATTGCCTAGGCTTTAAGTTAGTATATGCTAATGCAGGGCTGCTTCGCTCCTTTTAAAGATGTATCAGCTTTGGCCTTCTTTAGCTGGCTTTCATGTGATTCGCTTTCTCTCTCGTCGTTTTAAATAGGCTTTAAAAAGCAAGTTTAAAACGACGCCACCTACCACCATTAACATCCCTAAAAGAACCATGTAATTATACGAGACGTCAAAAATGATTAAATCAAAACTGAGTGCGAAGATTACGCCTAAATATTTTAGGCCGGCAATTTCATTGAGCTCAGCCGATTGCATGGCACGAGTCATATAAATCTGGGCAATCTGCGTAAGCACCCCCATTAGGAGCAATAAAAGCCATTCCCAACCCAAGGGCTGAACCCAATTAAAGAGCGATATGATGGCCATAACGGGTGTGGCAATTAAAGGGAAATAAAGTACTACTACCAAAGCATGGTCGCTGTCTTTTACCTTGCGAATAAAATTGTAAGCTAAGCCGGCAAACATCGCCGAGGCAATGCCCATTACAAACAGTTTAGGACTAATACTAGCATCAAAGCCTTTGATTAATGCAATTCCTGCGAAGCTAAAAACAAAGAAAAACCACTGCCACCATTTAACCTTTTCCTTTAATAATACGATGCCAAAAAGGGCGGTGAAGATAGGCGAGAGGTATTGTAAGGTAATGGCCGATCCGAGTGGTAACTCTTGCAGAGTATAAAAGAAAAGGCTTAAGGCTGTAACCCCAAATAAGCCTCTTAAAATCAGGTATTTCTTTTGTACCCCCCAAGGGCTAATGCTACGCTTCCTTAAAAAATAAAAGGATAGAATAAGCGAAGTGATAGAGCGAAAAAGGACTAATTCGGTGGCTGGTAAACGGTGAAGAAATTTTACCGTGAGATTCATCAAAGCAAAACCAACTACCGAAATAAGCATATAGCCCACGGCTTTATTCATGCGTAAAAATTAAGGCCGCAAAGGTGCAATTTTAAGATGGTTGATAAAACTGAACCGCCGCCTCGGCACATCTTTCACCATCCATTCCAGCCGAAACTATTCCGCCAGCAAAGCCAGCACCTTCGCCACTGGGAAATAAGTTACTAATTTCTGGATGTTGTAAAGTTTCTTTATTTCTTGGTATTCGCACGGGGCTGCTAGTGCGACTTTCACTGCCTATAATATTGGCTTCATTGCTTAAATAGCCCGGCATTTTACGGCCAAATTCTACAAAAGCTTTTTGGAGGCGTTTGGCAAAAAAAGGAGGAAGAACCCGATGCATAGGCACCGATTTTAAACCGGGAATATAGGAGCTGGGATTAAGTTTTTCAGAAACTTTTCCTTTTACAAAATCTACTAAGCGTTGAGCGGCAGCTACTTGCGTTTTGCCACCAGCTTCCCAAACTTGCTGTTCTACTTCCTGCTGAAAAACCAATCCCGCAAGTGGACCATGTTCTTTATAAGGCGCTAGGTCTTCCATCTCAATGCCAACCACAATCCCACTATTGGCAAAGCTATTATCCCGCTTACTCGGGCTCATGCCATTTACTACCAACTCATTTTGATCGGTAGCTGCAGGAACGATAAAACCACCCGGGCACATGCAAAAGCTGTATACTCCTCTTTTATCTACCTGCTGCACCAGTTTATAGGAGGCTGCGGGTAAAAGATGATCTTGTGAATTACCGTGATACTGTATTTTATTAATCAGCTTTTGAGGATGCTCTACTCGCACTCCCATGGCAAATGGTTTCGCTTCTATGCGAATGTTCTTGCGGTGTAAAAGATGATAAATATCGCGTGCACTATGGCCCGTGGCTAGAATCAAAGAATTTATGGGCCATTTTTTTTCATCGGCAGTTTCTAATTCACAAATGCGATTTCCGTCTAGTTTAAAATCAATTAGACGGGTTTCGAAATGAATTTCGCCACCATAGCGTAAAATGGTTTCGCGCATGGCCGCAACTACTTTCGGTAGCTTGTTGGTGCCAATATGCGGATGAGCCTCGTAAAGAATATCCTCAGCAGCGCCATGCACAACCAGAGAATCGAGAATACGTTGCACACTGCCGCGCTTTTTGCTGCGGGTATATAGTTTGCCGTCCGAATAGGTTCCGGCACCGCCTTCGCCAAAGCAATAATTTGAATCGGCATCTACCACATTATCGCGGTTAATCGCTTTCAAATCGCGACGCCTACTGCGCACGTCTTTGCCTCTTTCTAATACAATGGGTTTGTAACCTAATTCTATCAGGCGCAATGCCGCCCACATCCCGGCAGGTCCGAAGCCGATGATATGCACGGGCGCAGCATTACTTACATCTTTAAAATCAAAAAGGGTAATAGCTCTTTCGTCTAGCCTTTCGCTCAGGGAGTACTCAATCTCAAGATTAACCTTTATGGCCTTCTTACGCGCGTCTATATTACGTTTTAGCAGGCGCCAATCTAAGAATTCATCTTCGGCAATAGACAGTTTTTTACGTAGAAAATCCTCCAAGGCACCTTCGGTGTAGGCGGTTTCTGCTGTAGTGCTTAGGCTTAATTGCTTACTCATCTCCCGAAAGGGAATTATTCAAAAGTGAAGTTAATTAAAATGGAGCGGGTATTGATGGACTCCAAACCGGCCGCCAAAAAGGTGTCGTCTTCCACCCGGGTATTGCTAATTCCAAAATTGGCAATAATCTGCGGAGAAAATTTGAAATATTCAAAATAGATATCGGTTCCAAAACCAATCTCATAACTTATATCGTTACTTTTTATTTTAAATACACGATCGTCTACCACGTCTTCATCGCTGGCTAAATCTATCGCATACTTTGGACCAGCAATAAGGTGCAGACGATAATTGCCAACGCGATCAGATTTAAATTTAAAGTGAAAGGGGAACTCTAAAAAGGAAGAGGTAATTTCTCGGCTAACCATTTCTCTGCGCTCGGTAAAAGAGTTTACAATATCAAACTCTAAGGTGCGAACGGTAGAAGCAAAACCAGGATTGAAACGAAAGTCCCAATGATCTCCCAAGCGGAGATTACTAATGATATGAATGGAATAACCGGGAGCAGTGCTGCTTCTTACATTGTAAAAGCCAGGCAGTTCTGTGCTTAAATCGGCTAGTTGCTGTAATTTGAAATCGTAATAGTTTACGCCGATCGAAAAGCCAAAATGCAGCGGCTTACGATCGTATTTAGGATTGTTCTTTAAACGTCTACTTTGGGCTAAAGCGGGCAGCGAAAAACAAACGATTAAGAGTAATGGGAGAAACTTTTTTATCACAGTATAAAAACGGATTTAAGCCAGTTTTATTTTTTGCCTTCGTAAATGGTTGCGATGCCAAAAGTAACGGGAATTCTTCTACCGTTTTCATAACCTACTTTCTTCATAATAGCACTAAAAGCATCCCCAAAAGGAAAAGCTTTTACAGACTCGGGTAAATAGGTGTAAGCACGGCTATCTTTGCTTACTATTTTGCCAATAGTAGGTAAGATATATTTAAAATAAAAATTATAAATCTGCTTGAAAGGGAAGGATTGCGGTTGTGAAAATTCTAATACTAGCAGTCGTCCTCCCGGTTTTAAAACGCGCAACATTTCCGCCAGTCCTTTTTCTAAATTCTCAAAATTTCGTACTCCAAAAGCCACGGTTATCGCGTCAAAAGTATTGTCGCCAAAGGGTAAATCTTCCGAATCAGCTTGCTCCAAAGTAATTAAAGAGCTCATATTTTTTTTGGCTACTTTTTCCCGACCAACAGAAAGCATGCCCGCAGAAATATCGATTCCCGTAATTTTTTCGGCTGGGGTTTTCGATAAGGCGATGGCCAAATCGGCAGTACCAGTGGCTACATCTAAAATTAACTTGGGTTCGCCTTCACTCGCCATCTTCACCACCTTTTTCCGCCAGCCTTTATCAATGCTCAGGGATAATAAATGGTTTAACAAATCGTAACGTTCAGAGATATTGTCGAACATCTCTGCTACCTGCTGCTTTTTGCTGCCTGTCTCGTTATACGGCTTTACTTCCTTAGTCATAATCGTTTAAATCGCTTGCAAAGGTAAGGCATTATACGCTCCTTTTGTTTTGGAATTTCTGCAGCTTTTAAGCAATTATTTTTAGGGCAACGGCCAGGCTTTTCGCGGCAAGTCCTCGCTGCTCCCGCCTAAAATGCTCGTCAATACGCTAGCTTCTTTCAGTCGCTGCGCCTTTCCTGCATTTTACCGCAGGCACAGCTGTGGGCTTTTTGCTGCAATCCTTGTTGCGGGCCCTCGCCTTTAAGTCTTAGCACCTTTCATTTTTCACGTAAGTTTTCGTTTACCGGTATCATTTTTTCGATTAAAGGGAAAGCTCCTGAAAATTTGATGAAAAAGCCCTGCTTAGCCAGCTGTTTAGCTTTCTCTCAATCGTAGCTCTGCGTATTCAAAGTATCGCCAAAGAAACATTTTTGGTATTGATTTTGTTATAAATCCCCACATAACAAAAAGTATAAATCGCTATGAAAAAAGTAAAAGGTATAATTTCAATAGTTTTACTATCAATTGTGTTTCTACCTTCCTGCGTATCGGTTAAACAGGGCAATATTGGGGTGAAACGCAGCTTGGGTAAAATAAGTGAGAAAGGTTTAAAAGCGGGGCCTCGTTGGTACAATCCTTTTGTGAGTCGTATAATTATTGTCCCAGTTAACACCCAAAATTTAGAGGTTAATTTAGCCTTACCCTCTAAAGAAGGGCTAAATGTTAATGCAGAAATTTCAATTCTTTACCACGTGCAAGAAAGTGCGGCCACCGACGTGGTGGGTTCTATTGGTGTCGATTACGAGGAAACCATGATTCTTCCTGTTTTCCGTGCCGCTGCTGCCGATGTTACCGCCAATTTTATGGCGAAAGACATGCATACAGGTTATCGTTTAAATATCGAAAAAGCTATCAAGGCGAAAATGATGGAAATTTTGGGAAATCGTGGATTCGAAATTGAAGCGGTTTTATTAAAAAGTGTGCAGCTTCCTCCTGGGCTATACCGTGCTATAGAAGAAAAACTAGAGGCAGAGCAAGATGCCCAGCGCATGCAGTTTGTTTTGCAGAAAGAAAGACAAGAAGCCGAACGTAAAACGATTGAAGCGGCTGGTATTCGTGATGCCAATAAAATTATTAGCGAAGGTCTAACGCCTGCTATCATTCAGTATAAAGGGATAGAAGCTTATCGTTCCCTTTCCAATTCACCTAATGCCAAACTAATAATTGGTCAAAATATGCAGCAGCCCATACTCCTGCAACCTTAATAGTTTTAATTCTCTAAGTCCAAGCGGTTCCTTCTCGGGAGCCGCTTTTTTTTTAGGGATTTTTTAAGAATGTATTAGTATTCTTGCGCCAGGTCCTCGGCAATGAATTGTAAAAAAGGCTTCATTACACTGTCTCGCTCAATTAGCGTTGCGCGCCAAGCTTCATCGCGTTCTTTAGTAACCGACATTCTATTTTGAGCGCTGAAGTAAAACTGATCTCGATAAAAATAGCCAAAGGGAATATTAGGTGCTGCAATTCGCTTTTTAAGGTATTTGTGAGTAGCCTCTACCTTTATAAGGTCATTCAATAATTGCTTATAATTCGCTTCAAGCACTCTTATTTCAGGCATATCATTTTGGGACCCTAAGCAATAGTATCGATAAGCTTTTCGTTGCGGCAAATACACTTCTAGCAGATAGCTAGGGCGATTGTTCCGATATTCCCGTAGTTTCTGATAGAAAAGACTGTCTTTTAAAGCACTTATATCTTCAGCCTTTTCGGCGGCAAAAAAATAGTCGTAAAAAAAGAGGTAGGCTTCCTGCTTATTAATTCTCTCCGCTCCAATAGGGTGCCACTGGGCAGCAATGGGGGCGGCCTTAAAAACTAGTAGAAGGAAAAGGAAATCTTTTAATGCCAAATCTAGTCTTTCAAAACAGTGTTAATGGTAGCAATAACTTCTGCGGGTTTTAAACGTGTTAGACAAGCATAATCGCCACGGTAGCATTCCTTATTCCCAAAAATACTGCAAGGCCGACAGCTTAGTTCTTCACGGGGAATTTGTAGCATTAAAGAGCGGTGATCTCCCAGCGGTGTAAAACCAGCTAGCGGATGCGTAGCGCCCCAAATCGAAATAATTTTTATCCCTGCCAAAGCTGCCAAATGCATATTGCTGGAATCCATTGCCAGCATTAGGTCTAAGCGCTTCATCAGCGCAATTTCCTCGGGGAACTTCATTTTATCGGCAATTAGAGAAAAACTAATTTTAGCAGACTGGCCTAAAGCTTCTAAATCTTCTGCTTCTTCCGCTCCGCCAAACAGGTAAAAATGATACTGGGGATTATCGCCATAATGCGCTAGCACTTTTTGCATTTCTGCCAGGGGGTACCGCTTGGCTTTGTGTTTAGCCATTGGGGCAATGCCTAAATGATATTTTGCATTAGCATTGAGCAGTTGAGGCTGCGGAGCCGTTTTAATTGGGTAAAGGGCTTGGTCCTCAGGCGAGAAATTAAAGCTAAGCCCCGCCCGTTGCAGGGTTTCAGCGTATTTTATACTACTGTGCTTGAGAGGTTCAGTAATTTTATTTTTTTTACGTACCAAGCCTTTCCTCGCTTTCCTTTCTTTGTTAATGCGATAGCTTTTTACACCCAATAAGGCAAAGAAACTATTTAGGATGCGGCTGCGTAATACACTATGGGCATCTATAATTAGGTCGGGTTTGGCATTTTTTTTCAGATGCAAGGCTAGCTTCCATAAACCAAAAAGCCCTTTATGTTCTCCTTTTAAATCAGCTGCGTGAAAATGTATGTCTAAATCGCCCACCAGTGATTTAATAAAAGGGCGCGAGACGAAGTGTATCTCTACTTCGGCTTGATCACGTTTTAGCGCGGCTAATACTGGTAGGAGCAGAGCAATATCGCCCAAAGCCGAATAGCGTTGCACTAAGATGCGCATTATCCCTCGTTTTTGTACAGTACTGGATTCAGCTCAGGATCATTATACATTTTCATTTGTCGATATACTTTCGCAATGCGACGGCCCATACCTAAATCTTCAATTAAATGATCAACCGCTGTACTAAGGTCTTTTTCTTGTTCCTTTAAAACACTAAGTTTCAACTGATTTTTTTCTTGCAAATCAGCTTTGGCATCTTCGCGACCAGCTTCAATTTGCATGTGGTATAATTTTAAAGCTAAAATAGAAAGTCGGTCTACCGCCCAGGCGGGACTTTCTGTATTCAAACGCGCATAGGATTGCAGCTTTACGCCTTGGAAGAGCGATAAAATAGCATCATCAATTTGTTCCACCAAATCGGTCCTCTTTTGATTACTAGCATCGATGCGGCGTTTTATTTCTAGGGCTTTATCAGGATCGATATTGGGGTCACGGATAATGTCTTCTAAATGCCATTGTACCGTATCAATCCAGTTCTTGCTGTATAGCAATTCCTGCATACTGCCAACCGGAAAAGGGTTCACCTCAGGGCTGTCAACATTGTCTTTTTTGTGGTAGTCTTCAATCGATAAATTGAAGATAGCCATCATTTCTTCTGCTTTAAGCATGGTCTAGTTTATTTATTGCGGCCTCAATTCGGCTTATTGCTTTTTTTAAATCCTCCATAGAAGAGGCATAACTTAATCGTATACAATTTGGACTGCCAAAAGCTTCGCCCGGAACCAGAGCTACTTGGGCTTCGCTTAATAAATAAAGGCAAAGCTCATTGCTATCCTTAATAGTTTCGGAGCCATTTTTAGCGCCAAATAAGTCACTTACATCTGGGAAAAAGTAGAAAGCTCCTTTAGGTTCATTAACCTTAAAACCTTTAATTTTTCGCAGACCAGCACCTACCACCGAGCGCCTTTCGGCAAAAGCTTCTACCATATGACTAACTACCGATGGGTCGGCTTTTATAGCTGCCAATGCGGCTCTTTGTGTAATGCTAGAGGCGGCAGAGGTAAATTGCCCTTGCATTTTAGTACAGGCATCGGCAATATATTGCGGAGCAGCTATGTAGCCACAACGCCAGCCCGTCATCGCAAAGCCTTTACTAAAACCATTAACTGTAACAACTTGGTTGTATATTTCTGAATCCGCGGCTAAGCTAAAATGCTTGCCACCAAAATTAATTAGCTCGTATATTTCATCACTCAGCGCTATCACGCGGGCATTGTTTTTCAAGTAGGCCGCAATGGCTCCCAAGTCCTCTTGATTAAACACACTACCTGAGGGATTACATGGTGAACTGAAGATGACCATTTTCGTCTTTTCCGTATGATATCGCTCCAGCTCATCTTGGGTAACCTTAAAATCGTTTGCAATACTGGTAGGTATAACTACGGGAACGCCACCGGCTAATTTTACAATTTCGTAATAAGAAACCCAGTAGGGGGCAGGCAGTAAAACTTCATCTCCTTCGTTGATTAGGCAGAGGATAACATTGGCAATAGATTGCTTTGCACCCGTACTAACAACAATCTGGCTGGCTTGGTAAACCAGGTTATTATCTCTTTTTAATTTATGGGCAATGGCCTCGCGGAGATCGGTGTAGCCAGGAATGGGGGGATAATGCGAGTAGCCCTCCTCAATTGCGGCCTTTGCAGCTTCTTTTACGAAGTCTGGTGTGCCAAAATCCGGCTCTCCTAACGAAAGACTAATCACATCTAGGCCTTGATCTTTTAGTTCACGGCTTTTACGACTCATGGCTATAGTAGCTGATTCTGAGAGGTTTTCAATTCTTTCTGAGAGCTCTTGCATTGTATTTTGTTGAATGATGGGCAAATCTACAAATTTAGCTTCTGCACCTTCTTAAATTTACGATATTTGGCCTCCTCAATTATAAAATCTGCAGATGGAAGTATTTATAGAGATTTTAAAGTATGCTCTGCCTTCTATTTTTTTATTGGTGCTGACTTATATGATGTTGTCTAATTTTATGGATAATGAGGAAAAGCGCCGCATGTATTTCTTGAAAAAGGAAACGCAAAAAAGCGCCCTGCCCATCAGAATGTCGGCCTATGAAAGAGTGGCTCTATTTTTAGAAAGAATTCACCCCGACCGCCTTCTAATTAGAGTTCCTTCCAAAGGAATAAAGGTGCATCACTATCGCAGTTTGTTGGTAGAGAATATTCGCATGGAGTTTGAACATAATCTATCGCAACAAATCTATTTAAGTGACGAAGCCTGGGGGCTGGTAGTAAACGCTAAAAGTGCAACGGTAGGAATGATTAACAATTGGGCGCAGGAGTTAGACCCAAATGCCCCTGCTGCCGATTTTAGTCGTTTAATTTTAGAAAAGGTTATGGAAATGGATTCTTTTCCCACCAAAAAAGCAGTTCGCTATCTAAAGGGTGAGATTAGAAGTAATTTCTAATTTTCTTGCAGGAAATAGTTTCGCGTTATATTTTAGTTCCCGAAATCAACTAACCGGCTTTCATGCTTAAATCCTTTCTGTTTCCCTACCTACTAATCTTTAGTATTGGTTGTCATTGTCTTTCGGCTCAAAATCAAATTGTAAACGCAGATTTCTCAGGAGTAAAATCGCAAGGGGAGATTCCCGATGACTTTATAACCTCCTGGGCTGAAAAATACTCTCAAACACTAAAAGAAGAAATTGAGAATGGTAATTCAGGCCGCGATTTAAATAGATTAGATGAGTTTTGGCTGAGCCAGCATCACGCTATCGATGAACTTTTAAATAGCGGAAAGCTAAGCTTTGGCGATCCAGTGAGTAAATATCTCAATGAAATTGTCGATATCATTTTAGCGGACGACCCTGAACTGAGAGATCAAATTCGTATTTATTATTATCATTCACCGGGGGTAAACGCCTTTACGGTTGCCGATGGAATCATTGCCGTTTACACAGGTTTGCTTGCTCATGTAAAAAGTGAAGCCGAATTAGCTTTTGTATTGGCTCACGAAATTGCACATTACCAGAAGGAGCATATGTTTGCTAGTTATGAGGAGGCTCTAGAGAATCAAAGTTCGGGTTGGTTTACCTCTTCATTAAACCCTATGGCTCGTTTTGAGAAATTTGTAGACCGCCGCAAAGAGCAAGAGGAGGAAGCAGACTTAGTAGGCCTCGAACTATTTTTAAAGACCAAGTATAGCATTACCGCTGTAGATACAGTTCTTACTACCTTACATCAAAGTTATATTCCTTACGGAAGAAGGGTGGTGCAAGGAAATCCCTTAGCTATCTCTGCGCCTGCTTTTAATATTCCTGCAGTTTACTTTCGCGAAGAGATAGATTCTATCGCACGCGACGAGGATTATCAAGATGATGCTCAAACACACCCTAATATTGGTAGTAGAAGACGGAATTTAGAAGCTCAGTTTGTACAGCGTAATATCGGCGACGAGCCGCGCCAAGATTATCTCATTTCAGAAGAGCGCTTTCACGAATTGCAGGAACTAGCCCGTTTCGAGCAAATTAGAGAACGTTTACTCTTAGGAGATTTCACTACGGCTTTGTATGATATTTATGTTTTAGAAAAGAAATACCCGCAGAACGACTTCTTAGCAATTTCAAAAATAAAAGCACTTTTCGGTTTGGCTAGTTTTAAGGCGATTGATGAAATTAGTTTGGTTAGCCCATCTCCAACTTCGCTTGAAGGACCATCGCAACAGATGGCGCATATTATTAAGCAGTTTAATCGCGAGCAATTAATCTCGCTTGCCCTCTATACGACACTGGAAGGAGAGAAAAGATTCCCGGAAAAAAAGTTCTTGAAACAATATAGTAAAGTATTGTCGCGCTACCTGTTTGCTTACGCAGATGCGGATCCTGATGATTTTTTAATGGAAGAGGCACAACAGCCAGAATTTACCAAAACGGAGGCCGATTTTAGCAGCCCGAGAGCTTATTATCGTGCCAAGCAAAGGCACTATCGAGATTTCCACCGTTACTTGTTAGCACCCTATGCCAAAGCTGGTTATTTAGAAGATCAGTTGGTGAGAAATAAGACTTATCTCGATAGTATTGCCGAAGAAAAGGTAATGCCAAGAGATGAACAACGCAAACGACGCAAAGATCGTGAGGACTATTTAGACGAGTTCGGAACGGATTTTAATATTCGAAACATTATTGTGCTGGACCCGGTCCTAAAAGTAAGGAATATTGGCGACGATTTGGATGAGAAGTTAGACGCTCTAGAGCAAGAACTCGCTTATAAAAAGAAGCTTCCTCAGTTGTTTAGAGAAGTGGGCATAGAGCCAGAATTACTTTACGTTGAGAATATGGCGAAAACAGACGTAGATCGCTACAACCAATTTTGTAATCTCGAAGAATGGGTTTCTGAAGCATCTTCCTACGGACGTCTCGATTTATTGCCAACTTCTTTAGATATCGCCAGCAATATCAGGTTAAAGACGAAATACGTTTGCCGGATCATCGGTATTATTGACGATGAGAATAGGGATCATTACTATTTTGGACTTTTTAACCTTAAAACCGGAGAACTAGTTTATTCTCGCTACGAATCTGTGGGCAGAAACCTCAGTATGCGAGACCTAGAGAAAGAAACACTGACCGATTTAACTCGCATTTACAACTAAATTCAATCAACCAAAATCCCCCTTAGGGAAAAATTCGCTATGAGAAACTTAATTATTTTTAGCCTCTGCTTACTATTTGTAACGGCTAAGGGACAAGAGAAGTCTGACTTTGGTCCTCTAATGGAAATTGATAGAGGCTACTTACCGACAATTGTGGGTGAAAGTGAGAAAGAGCTTTATGGTATTCATTATGAAGATGAGACCATTTTTGTGGAGACTTTTGATAAGAAGCGATTACGCTCTTTGGGCAAAAGAGCTGTGGAGATGGTAGAACTTCGTGGTGTAACCGAAGAACTTGAGCTACTTACTTATCTTAATGATGAGGTGGTGTTTTTCACTTCACTTTTTAATTACCGCGACGACAAATTTGATCTTATTGCGCAAAAAGTTGATCCCAAAACGGGTAAAATTACCGACAAGGTTACCTTGTTTGAAAAACCAATTGATAAAAGACGACACAAGGGATCTTACGATGTGTACCTTAGTAAAAATAGAAAGCGGGTTTTGGTGCGCACCTATACTTATTACAAGGAAACTGATCAAACCATTGAAAACTTATTACTTTTTGACGATAAGCTAGATTTAATTACCGAACGAGAATACACTGAAAAGGGTAATGAAGTAAATCTAAGTTCAAGTTTATTAGTTGACGATGAAGGATCTATTTATTTCATACAAAGCGGGGCAGTAGTGATTTTAGACGCTTTCAACGATTTTGAAGAGTGGCGTGAAGATTTACCGACTGATAATTTAACAGTAGGTAGCTCATACAATAAGATTACTATCACTTTAAATAAAGACTTAGATCCGGTAATTACCGCTTACTATGTAACCAAAGACTTGGAAGATCAAGATCGTAAGAAGGTAAATAAATCGCGTGCTAACCGGAAAGAAGGAGACACTCAGGTAGAAGGGGTAATATTTATTAAAATCAATAGCTTAGATAAAGAACTAGAAGTTGCAAAGCATACTGAGTTTGATGATGATTTTATAAAACTATTTAAGACTGAGGAAGACATTAAAAGAAACTATGATCCAGAAATTGAAAATGCATTTTCTTCCAATCGTATTTATAGTTTAGATAATGGGGAAACCTTATTGATTGGTGAGGTAGTTTATAGGTTGGTGAGTCAGGACCAGAATGGTTCTGTTACTAGTATTAGCTATTTCTATCAAGATATGATTATGGTTCACTTTAGTGCATCTGGCGATATCTTATGGAAAGACCGCTTGCCGAAAAGACAAAGATATTATTGGACCAAAGCAATTTTAGGTTATGGTGGCTCTGCGGGTTATTCCTTTTTACTCTTCCCTGATGGTGTGCAGCAGTATTTTTACGAAAGGGCCATTAAAGTAGGAGATAAGGTATACCTTACCTATAATGATATGCCTGAAAATAGAGCAGGCAACAGTTATACGCATGAACTTAAGGAGTTTAGAAAGTTTAAAAAAGGGGTTCCCGTAGTACAAACTATCGACCTTGCTAGCGGCTCTAGAAATGGTGAGATAGTACGCTCCCTAGTAAAGCCTAAGTTTTGGTTAAAGCCACGCTCAATGTATGCTTCGAAATTAAGCGATGACGTTTATTACTTCATTACCTACAAGAAAAAAATGCACCTTGCACGCACCAGCTTTAAATAAAAGTTTGATGCTGGCTAGGCCCAGATGTTGGTAGGTTAATAGCCAATTCTGCTTAGAATCAAAAAAGGTCGTGCGTTTTACGCACGACCTTTTTTGGTTTTTGATTTCGGAGCTCTAAGCGATGCCTTGGAGTTGTATGCCATCAAATAGGGTTTAGTAGCCCATTTCTTAAAATTACAGTATTGCCACTCTCCGTTTTTCGTGTCAATGGTGACTTCATTTATGCAAGGAGCAGCTAGAGGTAAATACCGATAGACAAACCAGATCGAAAGCTGGCGATTCTACCTGAACTGATTGATGGATTGGAGAAAGGACTACTATTGAAAATATTTCCAAAGCTTTCCCCCACTTTTGTTCCTCCACCTAGCCAAAGGCTTAGGAATAGGTTGTTTTTATGGTAAAGGTTAACACCGACTGTGAGCCCAACATCGCGTCCTACATATTCCACTATATGATTCATAACATATTCGGAAGTAGGAAGACCGAGGCCAGTCAATCCATGAAATTCCGATTCATTAGTTTCAAGGAATTCTTGATATTTAAAGTATGCACCGATAAAAAACGAGTTGGACCAATTTTTTCTTTTGCTGCGTTTAATGATGTACCTATACTCAGGGCTAATTGAAAAACCATGGTTAGAGACAGCGAGAATTTCAGTTCTTTCATTGATAAATGGTGAAGCTATTAAAACAGACTCTTGCTCAGAATTAATGCGGTTAAAACCTAAAACTATTTGTGAGCGCTCGTTAATACTGTAAATGGCATTGCCACCATATTCTCCTAGTAGAGTGGGGAGAATATTAAAACTCATCATAAAAGGACTTATTTTAGCCTCAGCTTTTAAGACTGAAATTTCTTGGGCTTGTACCTTGAAACTGATTGAAAATAATAGGAGAATTAGAAGTATTCCTCCCAAGCGATTGTGAAAATTTACTGCTTGCATGATTAATCTTTTTCCAAACTTATGCAAACAATAGTCTCAGGCTACTTTATGCCACCTAAACAAACGTTTAATAAATGGCGAGCGGCCAATCCTGGATCTAAATCTTGGGCCCTAATTTTATCCATCGACTCTTGGTAAACGGCTTGAAAGTTTGGCAAGCCTTCTAGGTATTCCATTAGATGATCACTTATCTGTTGATCAAACCATGAGGTGGCCTGTTCACTGCGGTTTGTATTAAAATAGCCCTTTAATTTCTGTTGTCGCTCAAATTTTTCAATATGCTCCCAAACTTTGGTAAAGCCCTCTCCTTTAAGCGCAGAGCAACTATCTACTGCGGGTATCCACTCATTTTTATTAGGTGGGAAAAGGTGCAGTGCACGTTTGTATTCGCCCAAAGCAAGCCTCACCTTCGGGTCTTTCGGGTCATCGGCCTTATTTATAAGAAGTAAATCCGCCATTTCCATAATACCGCGCTTAATGCCTTGTAGCTCATCTCCCGCCCCAGGGAGCATTAAAAGCATAAAAAAATCGACCATATTCTTTACCGCTGTTTCGCTCTGACCTACGCCTACGGTTTCTACCAAAATAATGTCGTAGCCAGCGGCTTCACAAAGAATGATGGCTTCTCGGGTTTTACGTGCTACGCCGCCTAAAGAGCCGGCTGCAGGGCTCGGTCGAATAAAAGCATTTTGATTTTGAGACAGTTTCTCCATGCGCGTCTTATCTCCTAAAATGCTGCCACGTGTTTTGGTGCTGCTCGGGTCAATAGCTAAAACGGCAATTTTTTTACCTTCTTTAATTAGGTGTTCTCCGAAGGCTTCAATAAAAGTAGATTTACCTACTCCAGGTACACCCGTAATGCCAATGCGAATGGATTGACCGCTATAGGCTAAACAATTTTGGACCAATTTTTCAGCTTCCGCTCGATGGGAAGAAAGGCGACTCTCAGCTAAAGTTAAAGCCTGGCTTAAGCTGGCGCGATCGCCTGCTAGGATTCCATTTTCTAGTTCGGCAATACTTTTTAATTTTCGCTTCTTGCGAAAGCCTAAATTGGGATTAATTGAATCCACGGTACTTATTTAAGCATGGATGCTGCCATGGATTGCATTTCTCGGTCATTCACTTCCTGTGCTTTTTGCAAGGCACGGTTAATCGTAATCACCAATTTATCTGCTAGCTCCTCATTATCCTGCATAAGGTTTTCGGAGATGATGATGTCTTTTAGCTCTTTATTGCCATTTACGACTACGCTCAAACCCGCGTTTTCCTCACGCAATTCAATTTGTGCCAAGCGCGCTTTCATAGCGGTAGACTCTTTCTGGGCTTCTTGTAATTTGCCCATAATTTCTTTCATGTCTCCTAATTTCCCAAACATATTTCTATTTTTTTTCTTCAATCATCGTTTCTAAAATCTTGGCGGCCGCGTCGGCAATCACAGTACCCGGTCCGAATACTCCAATAACACCTGCCTCAAAAAGGAATTTGTAATCATTAGGAGGAATAACGCCACCGGCGATTACCATGATATCTTCTCTGCCTAGAGCTTTTAATTCACTAATAACCTGTGGTACCAAGGTTTTGTGACCAGCAGCGAGTGAAGAAACCCCTAAAATATGAACGTCGTTTTCCACCGCTTGTTTAGCAGCTTCCGCTGGAGTTTGAAAAAGTGGCCCTATATCTACGTCAAAGCCTAAGTCGGCAAAGGAAGTAGCGACTACTTTGGCACCACGATCATGACCATCTTGGCCCATTTTGGCAATCATTATACGTGGGCGACGACCTTCAAGTTCTTCAAATTGATCGGCCAATGCCTGAGCGGTACCAAACTTTTGATCTTGTTTCATCTCTTTACTATAAACTCCAGAAATAGAACGAATGGTTGCGGTATAGCGGCCAAAAACATTTTCTAAGGCCGTGCTGATTTCTCCCAAGGTAGCGCGTTCTCTAGCGGCCTCAATAGCTAGCGCTAAAAGGTTCCCTTCTGCCGCAGCGCCTTCTTCCAAAGCTTTTAATTTACTGGCAACTTCGGCTGCATTTCTTTCTTTTTTTATTTTCTCAATGCTCGCAATTTGCTGACGGCGCACTTCGGCATTATCAACTTCCAGTAATTCCATGGCTTCATCCTTTTCATTGCGGTAAGCATTTACGCCTACTACAATCTCTTTTCCAGAGTCGATACGTGCCTGTTTCTTTGCCGCTGCTTCCTCAATACGCATCTTGGGTAAACCAGTTTCTATGGCCTTTGCCATTCCGCCCAGTTCTTCTACTTCTTCAATAAGTGCCCATGCTTTATCGGCAATCTGATTGGTTAAATACTCCACGTACCAAGCGCCTCCCCAAGGGTCGGCACTGCGATTTATTCCTAGTTCATCTTGTAAGATTAATTGCGTATTACGAGCAATTCGGGCTGAGAAATCAGTAGGTAGAGCAATGGCTTCGTCTAAAGAATTTGTGTGCAAACTCTGGGTGCCGCCAAAAGCAGCGGCCATGGCCTCAATGGTAGTGCGCGCCACATTATTAAAAGGATCTTGCTCCGTAAGGCTGTAACCCGAGGTTTGACTGTGCGTACGCAGCGCCATTGATTTCGGATTAGTGGGATTAAATTGCTTGACAATTTTTGCCCAAAGCATCCTGGCCGCGCGCATCTTGGCAATTTCCATAAAATGATTCATGCCAATACCCCAGAAAAAGGAGAGACGTGGGGCAAAATCATCGATGGCGAGTCCTGCCTGTAAGCCAGTACGGATGTACTCTAGGCCGTCGGCTAGGGTATAGGCTAATTCAATATCTGCAGTAGCGCCTGCCTCGTGCATGTGATAGCCACTAATAGATATACTATTAAAGCGAGGCATTTTTTGAGAGCTATATTCAAAAATATCCGCAATAATACGCATCGAAGGTAGGGGCGGATAGATATAAGTATTACGCACCATGAATTCTTTTAGAATATCATTTTGAATGGTGCCCGAAAGTTGTTCTGGACTAACTCCTTGTTCTTCGGCAGCCACAATAAAAAAGGCCATGATAGGAATAACAGCCCCGTTCATAGTCATGGACACAGACATTTTATCCAGCGGAATCTGATCAAAGAGGACTTTCATATCTTCCACAGTATCAATAGCTACCCCTGCTTTGCCAACGTCGCCAAAAACACGCTCGTGATCAGAGTCGTAACCGCGGTGCGTGGCTAAATCAAAGGCAACGGAGAGCCCTTTTTGCCCGGCCGCTAAATTTCTGCGGTAAAAAGCATTGGATTCTTCGGCGGTACTAAAACCCGCATATTGACGGATGGTCCACGGACGAATAGCATACATGCTGCTATATGGTCCGCGTAAATAAGGTGGCAGTCCTGCTACAAATTTCAAATGTTTGACTTTTTCTAAGTCCTTGAAATTAAATAAGCTCGGTATTTTTAAACCTTCCGGCGATTGCCAAAAGTGCCTATTTTCTGCTGCTACGGCTTTGGCCTCTGCTCCTTGATATTTATCTGAAAAGTTAAAGCGTGGCATAGTCTTAATTTTGTATTTGGCTAATTTGTTGGTCTTCTAGCTGCTCACTCAATCGGCGCGCTGGTAGTGCTTCCGTCCAAGTACTACTTTTTTTATCGCTTTCGCTAGATGCGGAATTAGCAATGAAATTGCCTTGCTCCTGGGTATTAAAGTATTTATTGGCACCTACTAAAATTAAGTCGCCTTTATCAAAAGCGGCTTGTTGTTTTTCTGCTTGCGCAGAGATGGCTTTTTGTACGAAACCGTTTTTTAAAGACTCTAGATATCCGCCTTGAGCTTCGATCTCTTTAAAAAAATCCCAAGCTTTTTGAGCGAGACTTTCGGTTAGCGATTCTATAAAATAAGCACCTCTCCCCATATCGCGCACTTGATGGAAATAGCTTTCATGTTGTAAAATGGAAAGCTGATTAAGAGCAAGACGCTTACTAAAAAATTCAGGCTCTTGATAGTTGAGGTCGAATTCTTTCACATTTACCTCGGTGGCGCCTCCAATTACAGCGGCCATTGCTTCGGCAGTGCTGCGGATGAGATTATTATATCGGTCAAATTTGGTTTTATTGCGTTGGCTGGTTTCGGCGTAGATGCGCACTTCGGTGCTTTCCATGCCCAGTTCTTTTTGCATTTGCTGCCAAATTCTTCGGAAGGCTCGAATTTTAGAAATCTCTGCAAAGTAATCGGAGCCAATGGCAAAATTCACCCAAAATCCTCGACTCGTTTTTAAATCGAGTTGGTGTATGTATTCGTAGGCCATAGCTAAGGCTAAACCCAATTGCTGAGCATGATTGGCACCGGCGTTTTCGGCATGATTAACATTAAGGCATATACTGCGGAGGCCTGCAAATTTTCTGGCTTGTAGGCTTTTTAGCTGGGAGAAATCTTCTTCTTGCGATTGAAACCAGTTTCCTTGTCTCAGAAGATTTTCCAAAGGATCGAAATTAATACTGCCTTCTAGCTCGGCTTCTTCAAGGCCGCGATCTTTTATTAAATCTACTAATTGTTGCGAAATTTCCTCTAATCCCTTTTCTAAAACGAGGTTTAAACAGATGTACTGAATTTCAATATCCTTAAGTAATAAACCTAAATTCTCTTGGCCTTGTAGATAAAATATAAGCGAAGTGGCACCACGATTTAAAAAGTTTAAAGCTTCGGCATTTGCAGACTTTTCATCTGATACACAAATTTCGTGTACGATATCCCATTTGGGATGTTCCTTTAAAGGTTGGTCTTTTAAATCTAGGCTTTCCGCAGTGTAAATTGGACGGATAGTATTGCCATTAGCATCCGTTTTTAGTAAATCACTAAAGGCTTTGCCTTTTAAGTCTTTTTCAATTTTCGCCTGCCAGTCGCTTTCGCTGTGCGACGGAAATTCGGAGAAAAGGTTAGATTCGGCCATATATGGAACTGTTTAAAACAAAGGTCTTAAAAATAGTGCTATTTCCGAGAGAATCGCAGCTTAGAATGGGGCTATTTAATGAAGTGCTTTTAAGGTTTTGGGCCTGGATATTTTTTCTGCTTAGCAATAGGAGTTTTTTGTATTAGTTATTGCAGGGCTCAACCAGCAAGACTGATCAGATTATTTAAAACAAAGGGGGAGTTGTGTAGTGTACAGTTTTAGTACCATATCTAATTATATTGGAATTACACTAAAATCGGCTTTAGTAGCTATAAACCAGTAAAAAAAAAGCTGCCCGAAAAGGCAGCTTTAAAAAGCTTTGGCAGTAAAATTCAATTATTCCTCCCACTTAATTAAGCTGACATCACTTTCAAGGAGTTTTTCATTCAAAGTTTTTAGCTCTTCTTTTTGAGCTTTCCAGGCATTAATTTGCTGCTTAATTTCTAATTCTAGCTCTTCTTTAACCGCGTACATGCTGGCGGTAGGGTCATTAAAGCCAATGGAAGCTAAAGCACCCAAATGGCCATATTTGTTATTAAGGCGAATGGGGTAGTTTAAAGGATCTTGCGGGCTACGACTTTTAGTTTGGTGAAGCACTTCTTCAATCTCTTTTCCTTGTTGGAGATAATCTCTAATAGTTGCTAGAAGCGTAGAGTCTGTGCATCTGCCTGCGAGCAAATTTAGATCTTTACGCACGGCGCGAATTTCTACTATTACCTCATTCATTTTGGCCATGCCCAATTTTATTTCCTCTAGGTATTCGTGTTGTTGCTCTAAGCCAAGCTCATCGGCACTTACGCGAGGATCAAGGACAATCTCAAAACTTTGTTCCAAGCTTTTATCACCAATAAGCATTTCTACCCGGTATTGGCCAGGTAGAGCATAAGCGCCTTCTCGCAGCACATACCAAAGGATCATTCCTTCAACTGGTTCAAAGCCCGCTTCTCGCATATTCCAAATAAATCGTTGACCACCCGCCTGCGGAATCCAGCGATTGCTTTTACTTTCGGAGTCTGAACTAAAACTTCGCACCAAATCTCTAGCGCTATCGTAAAAATTTAAGGAGTACTTTTCTTTAGCGGTATCCACAGACTCCAAATAGTAATTGATAATTACCCCATTGGGATGATTCTCGCCTGCAGTTTTAGACTTCCCACCGTAATAGCTTTGCATCAGGTAGCTGGGCTTGGGTTGATAAAGATGGGCTTCACTGCTAAAGCCCTTATCCATTTCATAAAGCGGGGAAAGATCATCTAGAATCCAAAAGCCTCTTCCTTGTGTAGCCGCAATTAAATGGCGGTCTTTTACGGCCAAATCTGTAATAGGTGTAATAGGTAAATTCATTTGAAAGTCTTGCCAGTTTTTTCCCGCATCTACCGAAAGGTATAGACCATTTTCTGTACCCGCGAATAATAAACCCGGGTGATTGGGGTCGCAGCGAATTACTCTGGTAAAATGCTCAGGATTAATGCCTTCGTCGATTCTTTTCCAGCTTTTGCCGTAATTTTCACTATAAAATAAGTAGGGTTCAAAGTCGCCCCATTTGTACCTTGTAGCAGCCAGGTATAAACCGCCAGCATTAAAAGGATCAGCCTCCATGCTATTAATTTGACTAAACTCTTTCAAGCCTTTGGGGCTTACATCTTGCCAGGTTTTGGCGCCGTCGCGCGAGATGTGAACTTTGCCATCGTCACTGCCTGTCCATAAAATTTGATCGTCTAATGGCGATTCTGCAGCAGCGAAAATGGTGCAATAATACTCAACCGCGGTATTGTCTTTGGTAATTGGGCCACCACTGGGGCCTTGTTTACTGGTATCGTTGGTGGTTAAATCGGGACTAATTGTTTCCCAAGTTTTACCCAGATCGGTGCTGCGGTGCACATGATTGCTAAAGCTGTAAAGTACCTGTGGATTGTGTTGGGAAAAGAAGAGCGGATAATTCCATTGAAAGCGATACTTCATATTTTCCACGCCGTGCCCTAAGGGATTATTGGGCCATACATGGGTCGCTTGTCGCTGATTAGTTTTATGGTTGAGACGCGCCATGAATCCCCCATATTCCCCTCCGAAAACTATATCATTGTTTAAGGGATAAATTGCATGGTGGCCCGCTTCACCACCAGCGGTCCTTTCCCAGTCCTTTTCGGTAATAAAACCGCCATCACTGCGATGTTTAATGCGAATGGAGCTATTATCCTGCTGGGCTCCATAAATGCGAAAAGGAAAGCTATCGTCGGTTGTTAGCCGATAAAATTGGGCGGTAGGCTGATTGTAATAAGTAGTCCAGTTTTGGCCGGAATCAAAGGTAATTTGTGCACCTCCGTCATCGCCAATAATCATGCGCTCGGGGGCAGATGGGTCAATCCATAAATCGTGGTGGTCGCCGTGCGGAGCACTGTATTTAGAGAAAGTTTTCCCGCCATCTTTGGAATGATGGTAGCGCACATTCATCACATACAATTGATCAGCATCAGTAGGATGCGCATAAATTCGAGTATAATACCAAGCTCTTTGTCTTAGGGCTCTTTTCTTATTTAGCTTACGCCAAGATGCGCCACCATCCTCACTGCGGTAGAGGCCTCCATCTGGTTCATTTTCTACCATGGCCCAAACGCGGTTGGGATTGGCAGGGGAAACAGCAATACCTATTATTCCTAACAAACCTTGCGGGAATCCATTCTTCGCGCTCAGTTCTTCCCAAGTAGCACCTTCATCGGTACTTTTCCATAGTTTAGAACCGGCCCCGCCACTAGAAAGTGAATAAGGCGTGCGCCTAATAGTCCAGGTAGAGGCATAAAGAGTGCGTGGATTACTGGGATCGAAGATAAGATCTACTGCGCCGCTGCTGGCATCACTAAATAAAACTCGGGTCCAGCTTTTTCCACCATCAGTGCTTTTATAAACACCTCTTTCTTCGGTATCTTGGTAAAGATTTCCCATCACGGCAGCGTAAACAATATCCGAATTTTCTGGGTGTATACGAATACGGCTAATATGTTTACTGGCCTTAAGACCAATGTGTTGCCATGTTTTTCCCGCATCTAAGCTCTTCCACATGCCTGAGCCCGAGCTAACATTCCCACGCACGGTTTCTTCACCTTGGCCTACATAGATGATATTAGAATTAGAAGGACTAACCGAAACCGCCCCAATGCTGCCGCCAAAAAAGCCATCAGAAATATTTTCCCAGCTATTACCCGCATCGGTAGTACGCCACACTCCTCCACCAGCACCGCCAAAATAAAAGAGATTGGCTTTGCCTTCTACCCCAGTAACAGCAGAAGATCTGCCGCCCCGGAAGGGACCTATATTGCGCCATTGCATAGAACTTAAGTAAGTAGCATCGATGGCAGCCTCTTGGGCTTTTATTTCCTGATAGGGAAAAGAGCTGAGGAGTAAAAAGAGGCTTAAAAGAAGGTAGCTTTTTTTCATAAATTATAATTGGATAACTAAAGTGTTAAACACTGCTAAGGCTTTTGGCTTATTTCGATTCTTACTGATTTAGGAATAAAGTATTCAGCGTATTTGCCTTACTTATTCGCTGGACTTTATTTCTCGCTTGGATAGAAAAGCTCTCGGCCTTGGCAAAGCCTCAGGCTCTGAGTAGTATTCTATATAAAGCAGATTATACTCTGCATTTGAACTTATGGAGATAGTTTCAAATTCAATTTCGCCCTCGAACTCAGCTACTAAAACATTACGCAGTAAGGAAAAGCTTTCAGGATTAGATAGGGCTCCATTAGTACTGAAAAAGTGATGAAAACCTCCGCCATCAGCACATTTGGCTCGAAAGGTAGAATCAGCTGCGGTGCCTAGCATTGGTGCATTAGCGCAGCTTATCTCGGTGGAGAAATCATTTATTTCTGCTTGTAAACTCTGCAATTCGCGGTAATTGGTGATTTCGGTAAAATCTGCTTGAGCATAACAGAGTTGTAAAGCGACAGAAGCGAGAATGGAAAAGGTGATTTTCATACAAGCAATTATATTTAGCTTTGTTTCAATCCAAATATAGGAAAAAGCAAAACGCTTATTTCCTAAAGGAAGGAGTGCGGGAAATTAGTGAGGAACCTCTCAAGATTAACTTATTCGCCTGCGACTTCTTCACTAAGTAAATTTTTCACTTGGTATAAGAAGATGAAATTACGCACAGGTCAAAACCGCAGGTTTTTGGGGGAGCAGAATTAAGCTCGACAAATTGTTACTAGTTTTAGGTTATTTCGGTTTAGTAGCGAGAAATGCTAGCTCCTTAGTTTTCCATTTCTTGCTAAAGTTCGTGTTGAATTATACAACGGCTCCCATCTAAAAAGGCCATCTGCCCGAGAGCGATGGCCTTTAAAATAAGGATTATGGTTTAAGTTTTAGTTTTTAATGGTTAGTTGCACAGTTTTGCTTTCGCCCGAGGCTTTACTAATGTTTAAAAGGTAAACACCATTAGGCAGATGCTCGAGATTTAGTTCTGCTTTTTCAGCGGCATTCAAATTTAGATTTGACTGATATACCTCTTGTCCTAACATAGTGTAAAGGCTAAGCTTGTAAGCTCCGGGTTCTGAGAATTCTATAAAGCCCTTTCCAGTGCTAGGATTGGGGTAAACCGAGAAATTGGCTAAGCTTTCTTCTTTAATTGAAATATTGCTTGGGTCGCTGGTTACGAGGCGAATGCGGGGCGAAACAAAAGTTGTGCTATTGGTAAATGTGCTAAACCAATCGCCGTTTTGATTCTGAAAAACGGAGGCCAAACTTGGTTGATCCCAGGTTGCACTGTTAGCTACACGAATAACCCCGTCGGTAGCATTAGGGAAAAAATTGACGACTATATGGTAAGTGCCCGTTGGTAATTTTAATGGATTGCCCTGAGCATCTTCGAGGGAAAAGTTGGTCAAATTACAAGGTGCGGAACCGTCTAAAGTATAGGCCTTTCTATAAATGGGTGAAGCTGATGCTGGGTATCCCCGGTTAAACTCAAATCCTAAAGTATCCCAAATAGCTATTTCTATATCTGCGGTAGAGTCGGTTAAGCAGCTGAATAATATGTCTACGCCTTGTAAGTAAACGAATCCTGGGTCACCTGCGCTATCTTCTTGCTCAAGAGCATATAAAACGCCAAAGGCAATCATGCCATTGGTACCAGTATTTGATCCGAAATAGTTGGCAGTTGTGCCATCATCGAGGCTATAGGAGTCGCTAAATAGCAGATTAAAAGTATCGGCGGCACTGGTGTTAGCCGCACTAATGCTATCTGAGGTGGCTTTGTATACTACTTTATAATCATCAATTAGGCTAGGAGTCCAACTGGGAGTAGTGAGGGTGGTGTAATAGGCGGTATCCAAGGAATTTAAGCTGCTAACCGCAGGAGATACTAGCGTGGTAACTAAATTATTATTGCTGTCCCAAATTTCCACTTCTAGCTTCACATTTGTTTGAGCCTGTGATCCATAATTATATATATTACTATCAAACTCAATAGGAACAGCTTGCTTTTTCGCCATGTTTAAATATTTAGGATAACCATTGCCGCCATTGTAAATAATGTCATGCGCGGGTGCTTCCGAATTGGTGCCTGGTGCTATGGCTCTAGTAAACACTAATTGATTAGCGGGAGGAGAGTTTAATTGGATATCGTCTATCATCCAGAAATAACGACCAGAGCCGTTAGTGTTTGATAAGTTTCCATCAAAAACGAATTCTAGGACCACCGCTGCTTGGTTGGCAACGATGTGAGAAATATTAGTTTGGAAGAAGGCGTTTTGGGCAGTAGAAGCGTTAACCGCAATTTCCGTAGTGGGAAAAACTTCTACGGTATCTGGAAAAGTTATTCCTCCGTCGATACTGATAGCTACGAACCAAGCCGATTGGAAGCGGCGTGCATAACTGTAAAAACTTAATTCGACCCCAGCTTCATTACTTAGGTCTATGGTGTCTGTACGTAAACGCCCAACATGAGGAGCGGGTACTGTGCCTTGCCCATTGGTAGCACGATCACCATTAGAATGAAGATAGTCTGAATCGAAGATTATAAATCCATTTGTAGCGGTAGGTGAGGCAATTGGATCGCCAGTATTACCAGACTGTAATGGTCCCGCCCAACATCCGCGTGAGCCTACGGTATCGTTTGGGGCAGTATTGCTTCCTCGATATTCCCATAAAGCTAAAGCGGGGGTTCCAAACTGATTCCAACCAGCAGGTATGCCGTTGGCAAAGTCTTCGGACCAAATTAAAGATTGAAGGTTTGTTTTAAATTGAACTTGATGCTGTAAGTGAGCAGGTGCTGCCTCTTGGTATTCTGGGCTGGGGTCGAGTTCGCTAGAACTATTTTGAGCATTTCCCGAAATAGCTAAGCTTGATAATAAGCTAAAGAATAGTATTTTTTTCATTGAAACGATTAAGGTTTGTGAAAATTAGGTTTACCATTTTTCTAATCTGGATTAGGAAAACTATTTAAGTCAATAGCTTATTTAATTTCTTTTGGCGCATCAGAATTACAAGCTCGATGAAGCGAAAATTGAAAAAATAAGTCGAGACCGAAATAATTTAAATGGTTATTCACAAATTTAGACAAAAAAGAAAAGCGCTCATTATTAATTAACAAGCGCTTATTGTGTGATTCTAGATTTTCTTTTTTTTAATTCTCTTCTCGCGAGTATTCAATCAGGTATATCTCTTCCCCTGGTTTACTGAGATGAAATTGTTCGCGGGCAAATTTTTCGAGATTTTCTGGAGCAGAATTGAGCTCCATTAATTGCTTTTGATCTTTGGCTATTTCCGTTTGATAATGCGAAATACTAGCTTCTAATTCTTCCATCTCTTGATCAAGCTCGCGGTGAATTAACCAAGAGTTCACATCTAAAAAGGTCATCCATATGCCAAAGATTATAAGGCTAAGTACATACTTATTTAGCAGTACTTTAAACCACATATTCGCCTTAATTTTCTGCCAGACTTCCTTCATATTTCAAAGTTAGAGCCTTTCTCCATTTAAAGGGAAAGACCAAAAGGTAATTTTAAACAGCAATCTGTTAAGAGTTAAACTGCAGGGTGCTAAGATTATAATACAAACCTTTAGTATTAGCAATTAACTCTGTATGGCTGCCTAGCTCTACTAATTTGCCTTTCTCTAATACGGCAATTTTATCGGCTTTACGAACGGTGGCTAGGCGATGAGCAATAACAATGGAAGTTCGTCCTAGCATTAGTTTATCGAGAGCTTCTTGAACTAAGCGTTCCGATTCCGAATCAAGGGCTGAGGTTGCTTCATCGAGAATTAAAATCTTGGGATCTTTAAGCACGGCTCTTGCGATGGCTACTCTTTGTCTTTGTCCACCCGACAATTGAACCCCGCGCTCCCCCACAATAGTATCTAACTTTTCGGGGAAGTCGTTTATAAAGTCCCAGGCATTCGCTTGCTTGGCAGCATCAATAATTTCTTCTTCACTGGCATTAGTTTTACCGTAGGCAATGTTTTCGCGAATAGTGCCGCCAAATAAAAACACATCTTGGGGAACCACGGCCATTTGGTTACGTAAAGCGCTGAGTGAGTAAGTTTGTGCAGCCTTATTATCAAAATGCAAAGTGCCTTTAGTGGCCGAATAGAACTGAAGAATTAAGGAAACAAGGGTGGATTTCCCTGCACCACTGGGGCCTACTAATGCTACTTGCTCTCCAGCATTTACCTTAAGATTAAAATTATTTATCACCTTTTGGTCTGGACGACTATGGTAGGCGAAGTCTAAGTTTTTAAATTCGATATTGCCGGCAAAATCCTGGAGCTTATCAGTGAGGCTATTATCGATTAAATCTTCGGTCTCCTCATCAAAAATATCCATCAATTCTTCGGTAGCCCCTATCGCTTTTTGCAGATTAGCATACACATTAGCCAAACCTCCGATGGAGCCACCAATAAAGGCTGAATAAATAATAAAACTAAAAAGTTCGCCTATGGCTAGTTCATCGGCCGCAATAAGGTTAACACCTCGCCAGATAACGGCCACTATGGCGCCGAACATCCCCAGGATGATAAAAGAGCTAAAAGCACCGCGGTATTTGCCACCTTTCATGCCAATCTTGGCTACGGCATTGGTTTTTTCGCGGTAACGTGCGATTTCAAAAAACTCGTTGGCAAAGGCTTTTACATTAAAAATACCTTGTAAAGTCTCTTCTACGATAGTGTTAGAATCGGCCACTCCGCTTTGCACATCTTTAGCGTAATTGCGGATAAAGCGCCCGAAGAATACTGCGATAATTACCACTACAGGAACAATTCCTAGCATAAACAAAGTAAGCTTAGGAGAGGTGTAAAGTAGGATAGCAATACCTCCAAAAATAATAATGATTTGTCTGATAAACTCCGCAAGAGTGGTGGTGAAGGTTTCTTGCAAGAGTGAAATATCGGCAGAAATCCGGCTATTTAGTTCACCTACTCTTTTACTATTAAAAAAGTTGATGGGTAATTTAATTAAATGGGCATAAGTTGCTTGCCGCAGAGAGGCCAGTGTTTTTTCGGTAACATTTACAAATAGCACTACGCGGAAAAATGAAACCACGGCTTGAATGACTAAAATGCCTAAAAGGAGCAAGGAGGTGCGTTCAATATTGTCGAAGATTGCTTCGGAGTTAGAGGCATCTACTAGGTCTCCCATAAATTTGGGCAAAGCTAAATTAGCTAAGGAGCTCAATATTAAGAATACCAAGCCTAATGCAAACTCCCCCTGATAGGGCTTTACGTATTTATAAAGTTTAAGCGATTTCTTTAATGATCCCTTCTTAAGCTTGCGCTTCTCTTTTTTGGCTTCCGACATGGAGGATTTTTTGACAGGGCGCAAAGGTAAAATTTAGAACTGCTGACCGCCTATTTAGATTTTAAAATTTCTCCGCTTTTAACTTTTGCCCAATAGTCCTTAAGTTCTGATCTTACTTCACCGCTAAGGAGCAGTAGACCAATAATATTAGGGAAGGCCATAGCTAGAATCATCATATCTGAAAAGTCTAGAACTGCTCCCAAACTAACGGAAGAACCTATTACGATAAAAACTAAAAATAAGAGTTTGTAAGTGATTTCGGTAAACTTATTTCTCCCAAAAAGGAAAGTCCAAGCGCGCAGACCATAATAGCTCCAGCTAATCATTGTAGAAAAGGCAAACAAGAAGATTGCCACTACCAATACATAAGGGAACCAGCTAATTACACTACCGAAAGCTTGTGAGGTTAATTGGGCTCCACCTAAACCACCATCGTTATAATAACCTGTAAAGATTAATACTAATGCGGTAAGCGTACAAACCAAAACGGTATCGATAAAGGGTTCTAGTAAGGCTACAAATCCTTCACTTACCGCATGTTTTGTTTTAGCGGCAGAGTGGGCAATAGCGGCAGAACCAACACCTGCTTCGTTAGAGAATGCAGCCCGACGAACACCCTGAATCATTACACCCACAAAACCACCTAGCATGGCAGAGGGGTCAAAAGCACCATCGATTATAAGAGCAAAAGCACCGCCGATATTACCGATATTCATGAATATAATTACCAAAGCTGCTAAAATGTAGATACCCGCCATTACAGGAACAATTTTCTCAGTAACCTTAGCAATACTTTTAATACCACCTAAAATTACCGATCCAACCAAAATAGCCAGAACCACTCCGAAAACAGGGCCATAGCCCACTAAGAAGCTAAACTCACCAGATAATTGTTCGAAAGCCTGATTGGCTTGAAACATATTGCCACCGCCGAAACTTGCACCAATAGCCAGAACTGCAAAAACTACCGCTAGAACTTTTCCTAAGCCGCCCATTCCTTTGTTGGCTAGTCCTTTGCGGAGATAGCGCATGGGGCCACCTTCTACAACACCATCTTCACCAATGTCACGATATTTTACACCGAGGGTACATTCTGTAAATTTAGAAGCCATGCCAAATAAACCTGCAATTACAAGCCAGAAAGTAGCTCCTGGTCCACCTAAAGAGATTGCTACTGCGACCCCGGCAATATTTCCTAAACCTACCGTAGCACTAACGGCAGTGGCTAAGGCCTGAAAGTGAGTTACCTCACCGGGCGCGTCCTCTTCATCGTATTTTCCACGAACGAGTTTAATTGAATGTCTCCAACCCCAGAAATTAACAAGTCCCATTCTAAAGGTGAAAAAGATGGCACCAAACATTAACCAGATTACTATAAATGGGATGCTATTAGTACGTACGTCACCGTTAGGAAAGCGGGCTAAATCCCCATCATCCGTCCTCACGCGGTTATCGTATAAATTCATGGCATCAAAGGGGTCCCAAAAAATTATTGTGGCAAAAGCATCTACAATTGGCTTAAAAGTACCATTGAAAGTTTCCGCTACGGAATTACTTGGTATGGTAAACTCTTGAGTTATTTTATCTCCACCGGCGTCAATCACCGTAATAGAGTAGGGAATACCTTCTATCAAGCCATTAGCTTTACGGGCCAAAGTATCGGTTCCCTGATCACTCCATTTATAGGTATAGGGTTTTATACCACCAATAACCTCAATACTGGCATGTCCGTTATTAATCTCACTGGTTGGGTTTTTAAACTCGAAATTGACAATTTCCATTTTGCCAATCGAGTAGGCATTGAAACTGATCAGACACACAACTAATGCAATGAGCTTACGCATAAATGTTTTGATTTTTTGGATGCACAATAATCGCAAAAAATTGGCACTTGCTAAAATTATCGAGCTAAGCAATTGATAATTAAAAATTAAGGACTTATAAGTGTTTTCTAAATGCTTGATTATCGGTAGGTGTAGTGGGTCTCTACTAATTTCGGCGTGATTGATAAAAATCACTTTTAATGCCTGATCTACTGTTTTCACCTGCTGAAAGGCGAGGAATAATTGTTTTTTTAGCGCTTTCCGTGCTGTTATACCTTTCGGTAGATGCGTATTTAGATCATTTGCAAACTAAGAATAGACTGAGTGACGAAGAACGAAGGGCCTTTATTAATCTCATTGAAGCGCAAGAACAGCAGGTAGCAGAGAAGAGCATAAGGATAAATTATGGAGGCACGCTTAACCCGAATAAAGCAAGTTTGAAAGAGTTAAAGCAAAGTGGGCTGCGGGAGGAATTGGCCAAACGATTGATAAATTTTCGCGCAACCGGAGCCTTTTTTAAGAATCGAAGCGATTTAGCCAAAGTATACGGAATGGATACTACTTGGTTGCAGGCCAAAGAAGTGGAT
>CBFHVV010000017.1:0-46356 GCA_965658965.1 Croceimicrobium sp. | reverse complement strand
TCGAAATAGAGGTTGCTCGTACTGCGCCAAAAAGTCCGGTGGGTGAAACTGTAATTTATGAGTCGGGCTTAAGCATTCCGGTAACTTTTCCAGAAAAGCTTGAAAAGCCAGAACCAGAAACTAAAGAACCAGAGCCCACAAAGCCTATAAAGTTGGAGCAGCGTTTTAAAATTGTAAATAATAATACCAAGATCCAAACACGGCCTACCATAGATATTTCTGGCTTGGCCACTGTTACAGATGAACCAACCGATCCAATAGCAGTAGAGACTATTGACGCAGTTTTAGTGCAGAATATGGCAAGACCTATTGAGTGTGAATCTGTTACCGATAAGTCTGAGCAATTGGATTGCTTCAATCGCTGGATTAGTCGCTATTTGGCTGAAGAGACAGAATACCCTAGTCGCCCACGTAATTTAGGGGTAGAAGAAAGAATGTTTTTGCAGTTTTTAATCTCAGAAACGGGAAAGGTAGAGCAAGTAGAAGTTCTACGCGGCGAAGATCAAGATCTAAGAGTGGAGGCAATACGCGTATTAAAGTCGATGCCACAATTTAGCCCTGCTTCCCAAATGGGTAAACCCGTTAAGGTGCGTGTGATAGTTCCCGTAAATTTCAAATTGCAATAATTTTTATGAGCCTTAGCTTTGCGCAGGCGCGCAATATTTATTTATATTTACGCACTAGAAAAAATTAGTATGGAACCTAAAAAATCGCCGGAGGCGGACTTAGAAAAATCCCGTGGAGTCTTTCTTCAGTTCGGAATTGTAGTAGCTCTGCTTCTTTGTATTTTCCTCATCGAGTACAAGACTTATGACGAGTCTGTAGCAGATTTAGGGGAATTGGATGTGCAAATGGATGATGAAATTATTCCCATTACACAAAGGGAAGTGGCCCCACCACCCCCACCACCCCCACCCCCACCCGAAGTTATTGAGGTTGTAGAAGATGATGTAGAGCTCGAAGATGAGCTTGAAATGCAAACTACTGAAACCGATATGATGGAAGAAGTGGAAGTGATTGAGATGGAAGAGGAGGTTTCAGATGAAGTACTAAGTTTTGCAGTAGTAGAGTCTGTACCCATTTTTCCAGGCTGTGAAGATGCTAAAGACAATGACGAGAGAAAGACTTGTTTCCAGCAAAAAGTATTAGTTTTCGTATCTAATAACTTCGAATTTCCAGAAATGGCGAAAGAAATGGGAATTCAAGGAAGAGTATATGTGAACTTTGTAATTGAAAAAAATGGCTCAATCACTAATGTAGAAATTGTAAGGGGAGTAGATCCTTTACTTGATGACGAAGCGGTTCGAGTAGTTAAGAAATTACCAAAATTAATTCCGGCAAAACAAAGAGGTAAGCCTGTAAGAATGAGCTTTACTTTGCCGATAAATGCAAAGCTTCAATAAGCTTTTATCGTAACTTTACAGCCACGCTTTTAGCGTGGCTTTTTTTTTATAAAATTTTACCATGGACCATACAGAAATCAAACTCCTCGCCTACGACGCTATTCTTGCTTCGATTGAAGCAGGGAAAGAAATTTTAGACGTTTACGAAGGCGCTTTTGAAGTAGAAATGAAGGACGACAAGTCCCCGCTTACATTGGCGGATAAACGCGCTCACAACATGATTGTGAAAATGCTTAAGGAAACTGGGATACCAGTTTTAAGTGAAGAAGGTCGCTCTCTAGCTTTTGAAGAACGCAACCAATGGTCTACCATGTGGATTGTGGATCCTTTAGATGGCACGAAAGAGTTTATTAAGCAAAATGGTGAGTTTACCGTGAATATTGCTCTTATCGAAAAAGGGATACCGGTAATGGGCGTTATTTATGTTCCCGTCGACGAAACTCTATATTTTGGTGGCGACGGAATTGGTGCACATCGAGTAGAGCAGGCAGCGCACGTGAAAGACACTGATAATGTGGGAGATTGGATGGCGAAAGGAAAAGTACTTCCTGAAAAGCAAGACCGGCCTTATACTATGGTAGGCAGTAGGTCACATATGAGTGATGAAACAGCCGCATTCTTTGATGATATAAAGCGCGAGCACCCCGACTCCGAAATTATTAGCAAAGGGAGTAGTTTAAAAATTTGCATGGTGGTAGAAGGAAGCGCAGATGTTTATCCTCGTTTTGCGCCAACCATGGAATGGGATACTGCAGCCGGTCACGGTATTGCAAAGGCAGCGGGTTTTGAGATTTATCAAGCCGAAAATGATAAGCCCCTGGAATACAATAAGAAAGATCTCTTAAACCCTTGGTTTATTGTTAAGCCCAAAGGCTAAGTTAGAATCACTCTATTTTGGTGGACAACTTACGTTAACGTAAATTTGCCCACCAAAATATTTTCGGTTGAACACAGGAAGTGAGCTAAATATTACCAACATTACATTGCAGCAAAAGGCAAAAGCAGTTTTAGAGCTTACTAAGGCAAGGCTTAACATGAGCGTGGTCTATTCGGCCTTAGCTGGTTACTTGCTAGGAGCAACTGAGATATCTTGGTTCACTGTTATGTTAGTGTGTTTTGGCGGCTTTTTGGTAGTTGGAGCCGCAAATGGATTTAATCAGGTTATAGAGCGCGAACGTGATGCAAAGATGGATCGCACTAAAAATCGCCCCCTGCCCAGCGAACGCTTAAGTGTTATGGAAGCCATGCTAGCCTCCACTGTTATGGCACTAATAGGATTATGGTTCTTATATTTAATAAACCCGCTAACCTTAGGTTTCGGTGCATTTGCGCTTTTTATTTACGTGGTAGTTTATACTCCTTTAAAGGCTCAGGGCCCAATTGCTGTTTTTGTAGGGGCCATCCCTGGGGCAATTCCGGCTCTTTTGGGCTGGGTGGCTGCAACTAATGATTTTGATATCGAACCAGGGCTTCTTTTTGCTGTTCAGTTCTTATGGCAATTTTCTCATTTTTGGGCCATTGCTTGGATAGTAGATGATGATTATAAAAAGGCCGACTATGTATTATTGCCCTCAGGTAATCGTGATCGAAAAAGTGCTATTCAAATTGTATTGTATACCAGCTTTTTAATACCAGTAAGCTTATTACCAGCTTTCGGTATGGGCGGTAGTTTGTTTTTTACTTGGCCATGGGCGTTGGTAATTGGTGTTATGGGTTTTGTATTTCTATATTTTGCATTTAAGCTTTATCGTACACACGCTATTGCAGATGCGCGTAAGCTAATGCTATACAGCATAATTTACTTACCTCTTCTCCAATTACTGTATGTGATTGAAAAATTTTTATGACGTGGGAACATTAACGAAGGAGGAAAAGAAAAAAGTTCAAAAGCCATTATTGTGGATTGGTTTGGCAAGCATAGTAATGACTTTTGCCGGACTAACAAGTGGTTATGTAGTTAGTAGATCAGCACTTCTAGCTGATAATAGGTGGATGCAATTTCCCTTACCGGATAGTTTCCTGTATGCTAGTTTCGCCATCGTGTTGAGTAGTGTAACCATGATTCTAGCTAAAAGAGCAGCAAAGTCTGGTGCACAAAAAATGATGCTTAACTACCTGGTAATAAGTTTAGTTTTAGGATTGACCTTTACGGCTTTTCAGTTTTTGGGCTGGGACAATTTAGTGAGTAGGGGTTTGTATTTTACCGGAGCAGGTAGTAGTAACTCCGCTAGTTGGGTCTATGTAATTACTATCTTACACTGGCTTCATTTATTCTCGGGCTTAATCGTGTTGGGATACACTATTTACCGCGCTAATATTGGAGCTTATACTAAAGAAGATTCTCAAGGTTTGACCGTAAGTGCAACTTATTGGCATTTCTTGGATATACTCTGGATTTATTTATATGTCTTTTTGTTAATTATTCGCTAAACTTGCAAAAATTTTGATGCATGGCTAACGGTGCTGCTTTAGAACAAAATACCTCTGCACTATGGGGTGGAGGACGTCAACCATTTGGCGCTAGTTATGGTAAGATGATGATGTGGTTCTTCCTATTATCAGATGCGCTTACCTTTTCGGGTTTTTTAACTGCCATGGGGCTTTATCGCTTCAAGTATGAGGAAACATGGCCCATAGCCGAAGATGTGTTTACGCACTTTCCATTTTTGCACGGCGAGCATCCATTGCTTTTCGTAGCCTTAATGACCTTTATTCTTATCCTTAGTTCCGTAACTATGGTACTGGCCGTAAATGCGGGCCACAAGAACAATCACAAGGGTGTGGTTCTATGGATGGGTCTTACAATTATTGGCGGATTTATGTTCCTAGGCTCGCAGGCTTGGGAGTGGTCTCACTTTATAAGTGGCGATAAAGGAGCCATTCAGTTAGAAGACAATACTATTGTTTATCTCACAAAAATTGGTTCAGAAGGGGAAATCCTAAGCGTTTACGAATTAGTAACAGGCGAGGAGAAACCCCACGGAGATCATACCGAGTTTTCTACTGGCGATGTAGTAAGTGCCTTTGGTTTAAACACTGATGTTACCCTACGTTATCCAGGAAAGGCTGAATCAACTATGCCTAGAGAAGAAGCTGTAAAGGCTTTTGAATCGGCTAAATTGATACAAGGGGCAAACTTGCGCGAGAATGAATATGGCAACGTATTATTCGCAGACTTCTTTTTCTTTGTAACTGGTTTCCACGGAACACACGTGTTTTCGGGTGTTGTTCTAAATATCATCATATTTATTAATGTGTTGATGGGAACTTATAAGCAAAGAGGTCACTATGAAATGGTAGAAAAGGTTGGTCTTTACTGGCACTTTGTAGACTTAGTTTGGGTATTCGTATTTACCTTTTTCTATTTGGTTTAATTCATCACTAATAATATTTCTCAGATGTCAGATCATAACACTAGCCCTAGCGAACACCACGACGGCCCGGAAGGAACCGCATGGATTTGGAAAGTATTCTGGATTTTACTTGCCGTTACCACTGTAGAGGTGGTATTAGGTATCATCAAACCAGAGGTGCTGCTTAATTCCTTTATGGGAACCACTTTATTAAACGTTATTTTTATCGTACTAACCATTGCTAAAGCCTACTACATCGTAGCAGAGTTTATGCATCTTGGCCACGAACGTAAAAACTTTATTTGGACCATCACCTTACCTATCGTTATCTTAATACCTTATCTAACCTTCATCCTTTTAACCGAAGGTGGATACATGAATGTTTTGATGAATCAATAGATGAATAAAAATACTCCATCCAAGAAGGCAGTTTTAGTAGTTTTACTAATACTGCCTTCTTTGTTTTATCTGATTTTTGTTTACGGCGCAGAAGGGAACTTCTTTAAAACCTTAGATTATGTGGGCCCCAAAAAAGTGGTATCCACAGAAAAGGATGGTGAAGTGGTAAATGATACGCTTCATTACGTGATTCCCGATTTTGAATTCATAAATCAAGAAGACACTACACTTAGCTCCAGTGATATGCGGGGTAAAGTGTATATCGCAAATTTCTTTTTTAGTTCATGCCCTACCATTTGCCCGGCTATGAACTATAATTTAAAGCAGGTGCAAGATCGCTTTTTGGGATACGAGGATATTTATTTCTTATCCTTCACGGTAGATCCTGAGTATGATACGCCCGCTGTTTTAAAGGAGTATGAAACAAAAATAGGCGCGGTTAATGGCCGGTGGCACTTCCTTACGGGAGATAAGCAGGAACTTTACAAGACGGCGCGTGACTTTTTTGTGAATGCCATGGAAGACTCTACCGCAGCTGGTGGGTTTTTACATTCTGAGTATTTAGTAATTGTTGATTGGGAAGGAAGAATTCGTAGTAGAACCGATGAACAAGGAAACTTAAAAGCGGTTTATAATGGCACTAGTCCAGATGAAGTGAACAAATTGAAGGACGACGTTAAGGTTCTAATCGCAGAATACGAAAAGTACAAGTCGGTTAGCGAATATAGGGCCTCAAAAAACTAGCTTAGTACTATGGGAGAAGTTAAAAATTTGAAAGAGCAGCCAAAGAAGAGTGATGGTATAGTAATACCAATCATTGTGGCTCTATCAATTCTGGTGCCTATTGCGGTAGCCGCCTTGATTCTATTTCCAGAGGTTTTTTCTGCGGATCTTGGAATTGACAGGGGAACCTTACCGGCTTTTCATGCTATTTTAAACGGCAGTACGGCCGCCTTACTTTTATTAGGCTTGTATTTTATAATGCAAAAGAAGGTTGCTGCTCATCGCGCTGCCATGCTAACGGCTTTTGGCTTATCTGCGGTATTCTTGGTTTCCTATGTAATTAGTAAGATTAACGCCGAGGCCATTCCCTTTGGGGGAGAAGGACTCATCCGAAACCTATACTTTTTTATTCTTATTTCACACATTCTTTTAAGTGTTCCAGTTTTGCCACTGGCGATGTTGGCGATTTATCGTGGCTGGACACAGGAGTATTCTAAGCACAAAAAAATCGTCTATTATACTTTTCCTATTTGGCTATACGTTGCCGTAACGGGGGTTTTGGTATACATTTTTATGCGACCTTATTACTAGTATTATGAACAAAAGTTTTCGCTTAATAGCATTCATAGCCTTGCTTCTAATTACAAACCTATCTGCGCAGGCACAATGCGCCATGTGTAAGGCGGTTACAGAATCGAGTACCGAAGCGGGTAGTTCGGTGGCAACGGGTTTAAACGGAGGAATCGTTTACTTAATGGCCTTCCCCTATTTATTGATGGCTGTAGTAGGTTATGCGGTTTATCGTCACCGTAAACAGCAATCTCAATCGAAAGCAGACTAAATCAACGGATAAAGTATACCTTTGTAAGGCTACTAGGACTTGCTATCTTTATCTCTATGAAAGTATTTCTGCCTTACCTTTTACTTCTGCTCTTAGCAGTTTCTAAACCTGCTTACTCCCAAAGTGTAATCCCACAGCAATGGTCACTGCAAGAATGCATTAGCCATGCAATAGAGCATAATATTACTATCCAACAGGCAAAGTTGAACGCAGACTTAGCGAGCAATAACTTGGATGTTTCTCAGTGGAGTTACGCCCCTAGTCTTAATTTCGGAACAAATTATTTTTGGAATTTTGGTCTAAACATCGACCCAGTAACCAATCAAATTAGCCGCCAAACGCGTCAAACCGCTAATTTCAATCTTAGCTCTAATTGGAGTGTTTATGAGGGTGGACGTAAGTACAAAACGATAGCTCGGGACAATAATAGTTTAAGGGCCGCTCGATTAGATTATGAAGCGGCAAAGAATGATATTAGTCTTAATGTAGCTTCTCTCTATCTACAGATTTTACTAAATAAGGAAATTGAACTAGTGGCTTTAGAGCAAGTTCGCATTAGCGATTTGCAGGTTAGGCGTACCGAAAAAATGGTGGAAGCAGGTTCTTTACCCAAGGGTGACTTATTGCAACTCAAGGCACAATTAGCTCGCGATCAGCAAAGTTTAATTGCTAGCCAAAATAATGTAAAGCTCACACGACTGCAGTTGGCCAATATTTTGCTGATTCAAGATCCAAGTGATTTTGATATTAGCTCTCCCGAAATAGCATTGCCTGCAGCTACTTTAATTAGCTCATCTCCGGAAGGTATTTTTAGTACTGCGAAAGAGAAGCAACCAAATGTTAAAAGCGCCCAAATTAAAGAAGAAGTCAGTAAGCAGAATATAGCCATCGCTCAATCTTCATACTTACCCACTCTATCTTTAATTGCCCAGGTAGGTACCAATTATTCCGATCAAATCCCTAATATTACTGGAGCCCGTGAGGAAGTCTTGCCCATCGGTTTAGTTCCCTCTACGGGAGAAGTGGTTACGACCCTTAGTCCACAACAAATACCAACAGTAGATGGTATTCAACCTTTTTCTTCTCAAATAGGGGATAACCTAAACGAGGTTGTAGGCATAAATTTTTCGGTGCCTATTTTTAGTAGAATGACGGTTCGTAATCAGGTGCAGAATGCTAAAATTAATGCGGATATAGCGCGTTTAAACCTCGAGCAAACAAAGAACAGTTTGAAGCAAACTATTTACCAAGCGCATGCAGATGCTAAAGCTGCATTTGAACAGTATAAGGCAGCAGAAACCTCGGTTAATGCCAGTCAAGAAGCATTTGCATACGCTAAACAACGCTTTGAAGTAGGCGCAATTAACCAATTGGATTTTGAAAGCGCAAAAAATAATTTAGCCTCAGCTAAGAGTCAGTTTTCCCAAGCCAAATACGATTATATCTTCAAGATAAAAGTATTGGAGTTTTACCTTACCAATCAAGTAGCCTTATGAAAAAAAGTCTAAAAATAATTATCGCCCTAGTGGTGGTAGCTGCAATCCTATTAGTGCTTGCTAAAAAGCAAGGTTGGGTAGGTTCCCAGCCCGGAATGGAAGTAGAGTTTGGTAAAGTGGAGAAAACTACAATAGTGGAAACGGTTATTGCCAGCGGTAAGATTCAGCCCGAGGTAGAGGTAAATATTAGTGCCGAGGTTTCTGGTGAAATTATCGAGTTGCCCATAACCGAGGGAATGTCCGTTCAAAAAGGCGATTTGCTGGTAAAGATCAATCCAGATTTATTTCTTGCAGCTTTAAATCGTGCACGGGCCAGTGTAAATACCGCCAAAGCTAGCTTGGCCAGTGCAAAAGCCCAGGCTATAGAAGCAGCAAATAATTTTAATCGCAATAAAAAGCTCCATGAGCAAGCGGTAATTAGTGATGCCGAATTCGACGCAGCGAAGCGTCAGAATGAAGTAGCTAAGTTAAGTGTTGAGAGCGGACAGTATCAATTGGTTAGCGCTCAGGCCACACTTCAAGAAGCCAAAGACAATCTAGAGCGAACTACTATTTATGCACCCATGGATGGCACTATAAGTATGCTTAATTCTGAAGTGGGCGAGCGAGTAGTTGGTACAGCGCAAATGACGGGGACGGAAATTTTACGCATCGCCAACCTGCAGATGATGGAGGTATTAGTGGAGGTAAATGAAAACGATATTATTCGGGTGGAAGTGGGCGACACGGCCTTAGTAGAGGTTGATGCCTATCTAGATATAGAGTTTAAAGGCCTGGTAAGCGAGATTGCTAATTCTGCACGCTTGCAGGGCACTACTATCGATCAAGTAACAAACTTCGAAGTGAAGGTTCGCATCCTACCTTCTTCCTACAAAGATTTATTGAAGGAAGGGGAAGAGACACCTTTTCGTCCGGGCATGACTGCTAGTTTGGAAATTTTAACCGACCGCCAAGCGGGGATTATTGCAGTACCTATTCAGGCGGTGACTACACGGGCAGATACTGCATCTAGTGAAAACGGCTACAGCACAAAAAAGCTAGAAGATAAAGACCAGCTCTTTGAAGTAGTATTTGTAAATAAAGATGGCAAGGCTGATTTACGAGTGGTGAAAACAGGTATTCAGGATGATGAAAAAATTGCCATTAAAAGTGGATTAACGGAAGGTGAGGAAATTGTTATTGGACCCTACAGCGCAGTTTCCAAAAGGCTTTCTAATGGTAAGCTAATTAAGGCTAAAGGAAATGAGGCCTCAGAATCACAAGAAGAGGACGAATAGGTGGCTTTTATTCTTGCCATAGAAAGCTCTACCAAGAATTGTTCTGTAGCACTTTTTAAGGATCAGAACTGCCTTGCCTTAGTAGAGGAGGCTGGTGAGCAGTTTATACATTCTGAGAAATTACATCTGTTTATAGATGAGCTACTTAAAGGCCAAAGATTTGATATTAAAGACTTAAGCGCAGTGGCAGTAGGGGCGGGCCCCGGATCTTATACAGGCTTGAGAATTGGCTTATCTGCTGCCAAGGGAATAGCCTTTGCCCTTGAGCTTCCTTTGATTAGTGCCGATAGTTTAGAAATTTTGAGCCATGACCTTTTACAGCGAGAAATGATTGCTGATGCTGCCGTTTTGCATCCAATGATCGATGCGCGCCGAAAAGAAGTTTATACGGCCAGTTTCAATAAAGAGGGAAGAGCGCTCACTGCTGTAGAAGCGCAAATTATTGAAGAGGATATTTATCAAGATCAAGTTCCGCGGTACTTTTTTGGCGATGGTGCTTCGAAATTTAAAACTACTTTTATACAGCCGAATTATTATTTTCCAGATTTGCTGTATCCTTCAGCTAAAGCTTTAGGCGAGATAGCCTGGGAGAAATACAAGGCGCAGGAATTTGAAGATTTGGCATACTTTACACCGCTTTACATTAAAAATTTTCAAGCAGGTAAACCTAAAAAACTACTTTAACCTCTATTTATAAACCCATGGAAGGGTCTTATGCATTTAATATTTATTCTTTGGCTCTTGTTTTCTGCAGTGTGCCTGCCTTTGCTCTTGCCATTTGGATAGGAATAAATCGCAATAAAACCCTTTTTAATTGGTACTCCTTGCTCCTATTTGCCGCCGCTGTTTGGTCAGCGGCTTATGGCTTTGAGCTGGCATCATCAAGTTTAGAGCAAATGCTCTTTTGGATTAAGATTGAGTATATTGGAATTTGTGCTTTGCCCTCTCTTTGGCTTATTTTCTGTTTTAACTTTATTGGCCGTGAACATTGGGTTAACCCTTACACTTTAGGAGTTTTCATTTTATATTCCCTTTCTACCTATGTAGCCGTTTATACTAATGCCGACCATAATATCTTTTATAGCAGCACTCGTGTAGATTTAAGTTCAGCTCCCTTTCCCTTACTAGCCCTCGAGCCTGGGCCTTGGTACAAGCTGCATACTTTAATATTTTACATAATGATCGTTTGGGGCTACGTATCGCTTTTCTTTTATTTAGGAAGTTCACGAGCAATATACAGAAAGCAAAATGCCATTATCATATTTAGCACTCTCTTGCCTCTTTTGGTAAATATTGGCTATGTGTTTTTTGATTTGCGCCCCTATAAGCATATTGACCTAACGCCTTTCGCCTTTTTGGGGACCTCCTTCATCATGGCGATGGGCTTATTAAAAGTTGGATTATTCGACTTGATGCCCATTGCTCGTTCCAAGGTTATTAATCAAATGGATGATGGTTTTGTACTATTAGATGAGCAAGGAAGGATTAGTGACTTTAACGACAGTTTCCTTAGTCTAATTGAGAGAGAAGAAGCAGAGCTACTTGCTAAAAGCTTAGACGAACTTTTTAGACAACCGATAAGTGCAGCCCCACAAGACGCCAGCGATCTCTTGGAATATCAAGGTCAATTTTACGAATTAAGCCGTGTGGAGATCAGTCACGGTGCAAAAGTAGTAGGCCAGTCTATTCTTTTTAAAAATGTTTCCGAGAGAATGTTTAGTGAGATGAAGCTCAAAGAACAGCGCCTCGAATTGGAGAAGCTAAATGTTCTAAAAGACCGACTGTTTTCTATCATTGCACACGATTTAAGAGGGCCATTGCATAATTTACAGGAAGTTCTGTCTCTAATTCACGCAAATGTTTTAAGCGATGAAGAAAAGGAGTATCTATTAGTTGAGCTATCTCGCAGCGTAGACCAAAGCGTGGGTTTAATGGAAAACTTACTTTCTTGGGCTAGTTCTCAACAAAAAGGGGAGAAACTTAAACCAGAAGGCTTTCGTATAAACGAGCTCGTAGAGGAGGTTCTAAATTCGATAAAGGCTTTGGTAGAGAAGAAAGACCTAAACCTTAAGTTTGGTTTGGAGGAAGATTTGAAGGTTCTTGCCGATCGAGAAATGATTAGAATTGTGCTGCGTAACCTGATTGGTAATGCGATAAAATTTAGTCATAAGGGAGGGACGATAAGTATCAAATCTCAGCAAGATGATGGTCTAATAATTTCTATTTCAGATGAAGGGGTGGGAATGCCTCCAGAAGTGCTGAAGCAACTTTTTAGTATTGATTTACAAAGTAGAAAGGGCACTCTAAAAGAGGAAGGTTCTGGATTGGGCTTAATTTTATGTAAAGACTTTATTGATAAAAATTCCGGTCACCTTAAAGTAGAAAGTGAAGAGGGACAGGGTAGTACTTTCTCTTTTACCTTACCAATTGCGCCTTAACCAAAAAAAAAATCGACCCAGCAGTGCTGAATCGATTTATGATTTTTGAAGATTTTAAGAAGGCTTGTTCTGGTCTTAGTGTTAATTGGAGACCGCCTCTACTATAGAGGTTTCTCCTTCAACTAATTCAAAAACTTGGTTCTTCTGCTTGCCGTCATTTAGCACTGCTACCAGAGTGAGGGCAAGGTCGGTTCGGGATATGTCTCCGTACTTCTCTAGTTTTTCCGCTAGTTTGATCTTACCAGTTCCTTCTTCATCTGTCAGTCGTCCAGGCCTTACAATGCTGTATGTTAAGTCGCTGTTCCGCAGATGATCATCGGCCTTCTGTTTCGCTTTTAAGTAATCTTCTAGATCATCGCTAATCCAAGGCTTATCGGCTCCAATAGAGCTCAGCATTACGAATTTTTTAATCTTGGACTTCTCGCTTGCGTCAATTAATTTCTTAGCGCCTTCTTGATCTACGCCAATAACATTACGACCTTTAGAGCCTGCAGCGAAAATTACTTTATCTACACCTTCTAAGGCATGGCTCACATCTTCTTCTAAGTCGGCTAAAACAGTTTCCACCTCATTCTTAGCGAAATGCTCTTTTTGTTCCTCCTTGCGGACCATGGCAATAGGCCTATAAGCTTGCGAATCTTTTAGAATGTTCACGATAATTCTACCAGTACTGCCGTTTGCTCCGGCCACTAAAATATTTTGTTGGTTTTCCGTCATAATTTTTTTGTGATTTACATTTTTAGAGTAGTGTCATCTGGGAGGCCAATTAGGCAAGGCTGATGATTACTTTGCCCTTGGCCCGGCCGCTGGCAAGGTGAGTATAAGCTTCAAGGCCATCTTCCAAAGCGTAAACTTTATCAACTACGGGTTTAATAATAGAGTTTCGCACTAACTTTGAAATGGTATCTAATTGTTCACCATTGGGCTGCATCCAGGTAAGTTTATAAGTAGCGGAACGCTTTTTTATTAATTGCTGGAAATCTTCTGGCAATGAATAGTCTTTCATACCCATTAAGGCAGCAGTTTCTTCATCGGGAATACTAGCAATGCTGCTTACCCGACCCCCATCTTTAATTACTTGAAAGGCTTCTAAGGTGTATTTGTCACCTAGTGTATCAAAAACTACGTCTAAATCTGCTACCACGCTTTGGTAGTCTTCTTCTTTGTAATCAATAACCCGATCAGCGCCAAGCGCCTTTACCCATGCTAGATTTTTGGTGCTAGTGGTAGTATACACATATGCACCCTTATGCTTGGCGTATTGAATGGCAAAACTGCCTACTCCGCCTGAACCTGCGTGTATAAGTACTTTCTCATCCTTTTGTAAGTTTACTCGCTCTAAGGCTTGAATGGCGGTTAAGCCCGCTAAAGGTAAGCCTGCGGCTTCTTCAAAGCTTATGATATCTGGTTTACGCGAAGCAATCTTATGCTCACATACAAGGTACTCAGCAAGGGAGCCCATTTGCTCTTGCGGAACCCGTGCATAAACAGCATCACCAATTGCAAAAGCAGAAACATCGGCGCCTTTATCGATAACCACGCCGCTTACATCATAACCTATTGTGCTAGGTAAATCCAAAGGAATCATATCCTTAAGATGGCCATTTACCATTTTGTAATCTATCGGATTTAGTCCAGCCGCTTTTACTTCAATGAGAAGATCGCTAGGTCCAGGTGTGGGTTTAGTCACTTCTTTAAAGGCTAAGCCTTCTCTTAGGTCTCCATATTGTACTATCTGTAATGCTTTCATTTTCGTAAAATTTTAAAATCAGTCCCTTTTTTAGGTCTGCGATATTTATTGCTTGTCTTTGTCTTGTACTTCGGTTTTGTTGGATAGCACCTTAATCCATTTGTCAAGCATGTCCTTCAATTGCAGCACATCCTTTAGTTCTATATTTTCGCTAAGTAGGCTAGCTAAAAGCTTCTCAGGTACTGGTCGGGCAGAACTTTTTAAATCTGCCCCTTTATTACTTAAGTGCACGAGAACACTCCGCTCATCTTTTGCCGATCGCTGTCGCTGTAAAAGCTGCATTTTTTCCATTCTTTTGAGAAGGGGTGAGAGCGTATTGGTGTTTAGCATTAGCTTTTCACTGATGGAGTTTACCGATAAGCCATCGTTTTCCCATAAAACCATTAGTACCAAGTACTGAGGGTAAGTCAGCCCCATTTCTTCTAAAAATGGCTTGTAGGCTTTGGTTATTAAGCGAGAGGTGGAATAAATTGGAAAACAAATTTGGTTTTCCAATTTGAGCTGGGAGTCATCCATATTACTTATTTTTTTTGCTATTTCTCCATGCGCTCCATGCTCCAGAAGACCAGAGTGCCCAAAGAACTAAAACAGGCTGAAAGAACAGGCGTATTAAGCGTGCGCGGTCGGAGTTGAGAGCTCCAAAAGCATCTTTACCATCAAGATATTGAGCGATATTGCCAGGGAAAATTAAGATGAAAAAAATGGCCAAAGCCCAACCAAAATAAACTCTTTGCTTTTTCCAAAAGGCCAAACCCAATCCTAGTGCAATCTCCACAATACCCGATAAAACTACCACCAAGTCTTTACTTAAGGGCAGCCAGTCTGGAACCTGGGCTTGAAACTCTATCCGATTAAAGCTTAGATGACTATAACCGGCGAATATCATAAAGGCGGCCAAGAGAATACGAAAGATGTTTTGGGCGCGGCTAGTGGGTATGTTTCCTTGCATAATTTTATATCGTTAGCGTTTATATCGTGCACGATGCAAATGTATGAATATTTTTAAGCTCAGCAAGAAATAGCTACCACTGCATTCAAGAACTACTTATAGAAACCAGTAATCTTTGCCTTCAATTTTATTTTGGGACATTAAGAAGTCTTCAATACTACGAATCTGAGCAGGGTTGTGATGAACATCAATTAATAATTTTGCTCCATTACTGAGGTCGGTATAGCGAAAGTCCTTTTTGGCTTCTCCTTCAGCCTGCGAGGAAGTTTCGCTTTTTAAATTCATCCAATTAAAGTCGATACCTTTTTCAATTAGCAAGGAGGCGCAGACTTTAGCCTTTTTCCCTTGTCCCCAGAGGTAGAGCTTGGATATTTTTTCGATTTCTAAAAAGCGCTTAATTTTTAAGTGAAAGAAGGACTTTTGCTGATATTCTTCATAAATCCGTGAGCTACGTAATGGATGCTCGCGCCAGTAAAGAGTAATCTCACCGATACACTCCACTTCAAACCCATGCTTATACCATTGGAAGACGAGATCGTAGTTTTCTGGGTATTCCAGATTTTTAAAGCCACCAATCGCCTTTAAATCTGCTTTAGCGCAAATCCAATTAGGAGAGGCAATAACACAGTCGCGGTAAACATTAGACCAAGTAGCGCTGCAAATATTAATCTCATTAAGCCAAGCTTCATGTTTGCGCAGTGTGCGTGAAATACTTTTATCTGAAAAATGGCTTACCATTCCTGTGATAATCGTCTTGGCTGCCCGCTTTTTAATACGATCGAGCATCATTTGCAAACGCTCGTTGGGATAAATATCATCTGCATCGCAGCGGCCAACATAAGTGCCTGTGCAATGCCCAAAGGCTAGGTTTAAAGCGGGGATTATTCCCTTTTCGTCGTTTTTTAAAATTTTAATGCGCGCATCTTCTCGGGCAAACTTTTCTAAGATACTTAATGATTTATCTTCGGAATAATCGTTTACAGCGATAAGCTCCCAGTTCTTAAAAGTTTGATCCTGCAAAGATTGTATTGCTTCCGCCAAAAACTTTTCGGAATTAAAAAAAGGCATTATTAAACTTATCTCTACCGCCACTATATTATCTTGGTTAGCTATTTACAATCAAACATGAAAAAGTTATCTCTTCTTCTTTTTACACTAGTTTTGGTAGGCTCCTGCTCCTACAATCAAGCTCTTTTCCAGGCTGGAGGAATCGCGCAAAACAGTCCCGCTAAAGACCTCAAATTTGACCAAATTTTAAGTACTACTCAAACTAGTGATTTAATTTTTGTTAAGGTAGTGATAGATGGCCAAGACTTCCGTTTTTTATTTGATACGGGGGCGCCGATGGTAATCTCAAAAGAGCTTCAGTCGAAATTCCAGTTTGAGATTCTCAGTGAAAATTTGGTACACGACTCTCAGGGAAACTCTAAAACCCAAAACTATGTTCGGCTGGATAGCCTTCAACTGGGTGCGCAGGTGTTTACCGGCTTAACTGCTATAGAAGCAGACTTGCGCTACAGTCCAATTTTGGACTGCCTAAACATTGATGGAATAGTGGGAGCTAATTTAATGCGTCATGCTTTTTGGGAGATGGATGGCGCTACTGGTTATTTGCGGATGACTGATAATTCTGATCACTGGGACTTAAATCAAGCAGGTTTAATTAGTCGCCCTTTTAAGGTGAAAAGTACTTATACTCCAGTGATGGATTTGCGCGTGGGGCACACTATTTTTCGGAATATCACCTTCGATACTGGGTCTAGCGATTTATTGAGCCTAGGGAAAGGCGGGAACAGCAATTATAATAAAGATAGCATTGCTTTTAAAGCCTATGGTATTTTAAGTGCGGGACTCTTTGGCAGTATTATCGATACTATGGAAGTTCAGTTTTTAGATTTATACCTCGATACTCTTCCCTATAAATGCCCTATTGAATTTGAAAGCGCGAAAGATGCTCGCCTTTTAGGTATGTCTTTTTTTAAACACTTTCGCATTTACATGGATTGGTCAGCTGGCATGATGCATTTTTTACCGCATGACACCCTAAATTTCGATGCCGATAAGAGCTATCCAACCTCTGCCTTTATTAATGGCGATGCAATAATTATAGGGCAAATAAATGACCTTGCATTGCGGCAGAATTTAAGTATCACTTTGGGCGATACCATTCTAGCAATAAACGGAAGCTCTATTTATCCGGCTAATACCGAAACCTATTGTGAAGTCTTACAGCTTTTTAAAAATAATAGCCAGCTAGTATTAACCATTCTTGAGAAAGGTGATATTTTAATTCGCCGGCACGACTTGTACTTATCACTTAATCTGCAGGAGAGCTTCTGAGATATCGGATACAGGCAGTTTGCAAGATCCTTCACTGCAGACATAAATTAAAGTTTCGGTAGCCCTGTAACGGTTTTTAAATAATGGCATCTCACTTTCTTTATCCGACCACAACACTAAACTTTGGGGATTAAGACCATGGTTTAAGGCATGGTATTTCTCTTGCGCTTTCGGACCCGAAACTATAATTTCATAGAACGGAAAGGCTTCAAAAACCAGCAGCTTCGCCCAATGCGCGTAGCTCTCCCCGTACTCCATACTGCGGGACTTTAGGTGGTTTAGCATCACCTGCGCTTGCTCGCGATAGGCAGACTTATCTTGGATTTTGCCAAGTAGAAAAAAGTTATGCGCCATCACCGAATTAGCTGAAGCAATTACATTATCAGCTGTTTCTACGCTGCGTGCAATTAGCTGTTCCCCCTTACTAGGTCGGGTGTAAAAGAGTCCACTTTTTTTATCTTCAAACTCATTTTGTGCGAAATTAATCCACTTTTCGGCTTGCGCCAGATAGCCTTCTTCGTTTGTTTCCTGATAGAGCAGAATGAAAGCTCTACCTGCAAAAGCATAATCCTCAATTAAGCCCTCAACGTGGCTGGTTCCGCTGTGCCAAGCATGCCACAGTCTAATAGAATCGCGGCTCTGTTTCTCTACTATCCAGGTGGCTAATTCTTGCGCTTTCGCTAGATAGGCATCCTTCTGAAAAGCGCGGTAAGCTTGCACATAGCCCTCAATCATTAAAGCATTCCACGAAGTAAGGGCCTTATCATCTAAACCTGGTTTTATTCTTTTATTACGCGCAGTAAGCAATAAATTTTGCCATTTACTTTTAAGGCCTTTAAAGTCTCCTAGCTCTATTTTATGCTTTTCGCAGAAGGGCAGGTCCAATTCTTTCCGCAGTAAAATATAGTTTCCCTCTTCCCAATAGGCTTCTTTCTCTAATTGGTAATAATCGTAAAAAAGCGTCCAGTCCTCTGCAGGAATAAGCTCTTTGAGTTCTGCCATTTGCCAAATGTAGAATTTACCTTCTTCGCCTTCACTGTCTGCGTCTAAGGCTGAATAGCAGGGGCCGTTTTTAGCTTTTAGCTCTCTTTCTAACCAGTCAATACTTTCTTCTACCACCTCTTGATAAGCGGGATTTTTAAATTGACGGAAGGCTTTTGAATAGAGGGAGATTAGTTGTGCATTATCGTAAAGCATTTTTTCAAAGTGTGGGACTTTCCAAAAGCTATCTGTACTATAGCGAGCAAAGCCACCACCTACTTGATCGTAAATACCGCCTTGGAGCATTTTATTTAAGCTTAGCTCGGTATAATTTAGGGCTTCCTCATTTCCACTAATTGAGCCATAGTGTAAAATAAAATCTAAGTTTACGGGCATCGGAAATTTTGGAGAACGATTGGCTCCTCCCTCGGTCCAGTCTAAATTGTTACGCCAGTTTTCAAAAACACTATGGGCCTCGCTCTCGGTAAAAGCACTGAGTTTGGTGTTTAATGAAACGAGCTGGCTCTGTTCTATCCCCTCAGTTAGCTTTTCAGCATATTCTAAAACTTGCTCCTTGTTTTCACGGTACATCTTATTCAACTCCTTTAATACTTGTATCCACCGATTTTTAGGGACATAGGTTCCGCCCCAAATAGGTTTGCCATTGGGTAAGCATACTACATTTAAAGGCCAACCGCCACTATTTGTCATTAGCTGGAGAGCGGTCATATAAACGGCATCAATATCGGGTCGTTCCTCGCGGTCTACCTTTATAGATATAAAATGCTCATTCATTACGGCAGCAGCCTCTTGGTCTTCAAAGCATTCGTGCTCCATTACGTGGCACCAGTGGCAGCTACTATAACCAATGCTTACTATTAGTAATTTATCAAGCTCCTCCGCTTGCTTTAAAACATCTTTACTCCAGGCTTGCCAGTGCACCGGGTTTTTTGCATGTTGTTGTAGATAAGGGCTTAATGAATTATTAAGATTATTCTTGTTAATAGACATTTTGCTTTTATTTTCGCATCCGCTGAAAAGCGTTAAAGCAAGTACCATAAATGGAAATAAATACCTTGCTTTTCTCTTGCTTAACATGGAGATAACATTAGAATTTAACATTTGCAACGCAAAGGTAAACAAAGGTCAAGCCGCACATGGATAGTTATCTCTTATTAGTTATTGCTTTACTCATTCTGGCTGTTGGCGATTTAATTGTTGGTGTAAGTAATGATGCCGTTAACTTTCTTACCTCGGCTATCGGTTCTAAAGTAGCCAGTCGAAAAACCATTATTATAATTGCAGCGGTAGGCGTTTTTGTAGGCGCAGCTTTTTCCTCAGGAATGATGGAAGTGGCACGTAAAGGCATTTTCAATCCTAGTTTCTTTTCTTTCGCCGATGTTATGGTCATTTTTATGGCCGTCATGATTACCGACCTAATCTTATTAGACACTTTTAATACCCTTGGCTTACCCACTAGTACCACAGTTTCAATTGTTTTTGAATTATTAGGCGCAAGTGTAATGGTGGGCTTTTTAATGCTAAAATCGGGAGTGCATCCCGAATTAGGCTTGCTAGACCTTATAAATACTTCTAAAGCGATTCAGATTATCGGAGGTATATTCCTCTCCATTGTGGTAGCTTTTAGTGTGGGAGCGGTTTCTCAGTGGCTATCGCGTTTACTCTTTACTTTTAATGCAAAGCGGGGAATTAAAAAGTACGGGGCCATATTCGGAGGCTTATGCATGACGATAATCATCTATTTCCTCTTAATTAAAGGTATTAAAGGAGCTGATTTTGGTTCGGGGATCAACAATTTTTTCAAGCAATCGGCCAGCACAATTGTATTGTATTCTCTTGGCATTAGCATTGTTGTTCTGTTTATTTTGCAGAGAGCTTTTGGTGTTAATCCTCTGAAAGTAGTGGTTTTAGCAGGTACATTTTCTTTAGCGATGGCTTTCGCAGGAAACGATTTAGTAAACTTTATCGGCGTACCAATTACGGGTTTTCAGTCTTATGGTTTGTGGCAAGAATCGGGCTTGGCAGCAGATGCCTTCAGTATGAGTGCTTTAGCCGAAGCGGTGCAAACCCCCAAGATTTTGCTCTTTGCAGCAGGTTTAATTATGGTGGTTACTCTATGGTTTTCTGCAAAAGCACAGAAGGTAACCGATACCTCGGTAAACTTAGGGAGTCAAGGTGCAGTAGATGAGCGATTTAAGCCCAACTTTATTTCTACAGGCGTAATTAAGGTAGCAAATGCACTTAATAATATTTTCACCAGCATTATTCCAAATACCGCCCTTCGCCGTATCGATAAGCGTTTTCATTATGAGGTGATTCATGAAGAAGATAAACCAGCTTTTGACCTTGTAAGAGCCGCAGTGAACTTGGTAATTGCTTCCATCTTAATTGCTTTTGCCTCCTCTCTAAAACTACCCCTTTCAACCACCTATGTTTCGTTTATGGTAGCAATGGGTGCCAGTTTAGCCGATCGGGCGTGGGGCAAAGGTAGCGCACCTTATCGCGTGGCCGGTGTGGTGAATGTAATTGGCGGTTGGTTTGTTACAGCAGCGGCGGCATTTACCTTAGCAGCTCTTATCGGCTTAGCCATTTACTTTGGTGGTAATTACATGTCATTGGCCTTATTCGTGGTGGCCTTATTTGCAATGTATCGTAGCAATAGAAAGGCAAAAGCCAGCTGATACCCATAGCTTAGTAGGCGCTATATTTTCTTTATTCGTTAAGTTAAATTTTAAGGCTAATAGCTACGCTGAAGCTGCGGATGACATCTTTTTTTTATGTTGTTTTTCAAAGCAGTACTTCTAAATAAAATAAAGCATTCCCAAATAGATCCCGTTCTTAATTGAGGCCGAAGATCGGCTAATAACAGTTAGTGAGACTAAGGTATTATAGGAGTATTCCTTTGCCTCATTTTGGGCAATCGGTGATCATATCTCCTTGTTTTTAGCACCTGAAATCCGAGTCTTAAAATGAAACTTAAGGCAATAAGGGAGTCGCCGAGAACAAACAAAGCGGCCTAAAAGCCGCTTTGTAATTACACTATTATATAACTTTCGCTTTCGCTAGAAGGTCATTTAATCAGAGCTACTAACTAGTATTTGAGCTTTTGTTCCTATTTATTTTCCTTAAAATGCTTAAAGAAAAGGGGAATAGTTTCGATCCCTTTATAGTAGTTGAAAAGACCGTAATGTTCATTAGGGGAGTGGATTGCATCACTGTCTAAACCGAAGCCCATTAAAATAGATTTGAGTCCGAGCTTTTGCTCAAAAAGGGCCACAATTGGAATACTACCACCACTGCGCACAGGGACAGGTGTTTTACCAAAACTTTCTTCCATGGCTTTACTTGCAGCGCGGTAACCTGGGTCATCGGTGGGCGAAACGTAGGGTAAGCCACCATGATGTGGGTTTACTTCTACTTTAACTGCTGGAGGAGCGATTTTCTCAAAATGCTCTTTAAAAAGTTGGGTGATTTTTTCGGGATCTTGATGCGGTACCAAACGCATAGAGATTTTAGCTTTAGCCCAAGAGGGAATAACAGTTTTGGCCCCCTCGCCCATATAACCACCCCAAATGCCGTTAACATCTAAGGTTGGTCTTATTGAGGCTCTTTCTGGCGTGCTATAGCCTAGTTCGCCATATACATCACCAAGTTCTAATGCATCTTTATATGCTGCTAGACTAAAAGGAGCCTTAGACATGGCTTCTCTTTCCTCTTCACTCAGCTCTTGCACATCCTCGTAAAAGTGAGGAATGGTAATATGATTGTTATCATCTTGTAGGCTGGCGATCATTTTATTTAAAACGTTAATCGGATTCGCTACTGCTCCACCGTATAGGCCAGAATGTAAATCGCGATTGGGTCCAGTTACTTTAACTTCTACATAGCTTAGTCCTCGTAAACCAGTGGTAATACTAGGCGTATCATTCGCCAACATCCCCGTATCAGAAATCAAGATAACATCGGCCTCGAGCTTGTCGATATTACGCTCAACAAACCAATCTAAGTTCTCAGAGCCAACCTCTTCTTCACCCTCAATCATAAACTTAACGTTACAGGCAAGAGTGCCAGTAGCATTCATCACCTCTAAGGCTTTTACGTGCATAAACATTTGACCTTTATCATCGCAAGCGCCGCGGGCGAATATGGCTCCGTCTGGGTGTTTATCAGTTTTACGAATAACGGGGTCAAAGGGCTCGGTCGTCCAAAGCTCTAAGGGATCGGGTGGTTGTACGTCGTAGTGCCCATAAATAAGTACCGTCGGTAAGCTAGGGTCTACCATTTTTTCCGCATAAACAATAGGATAGCCAGGGGTAGGGCAAATTTCAACCTTTTCTGCACCAGCAGATTTTAAGCTTTCGGCCACAACCTCGGCGGCTTTCATAACATCGCCTTTATAAGCACTGTCCGCAGAAATACTGGGAATTCTTAAAAGATTGAAGAGTTCTTCTACAAAGCGCTCCTTATTTTTTTCGATATAGTCTTTTTGAGAGGACATAGTAAAATTTGTGATTTAGTTCAAAGGTAAGGATGATTTCGCCGTACCAATAGGATAGGCCGCGAATTTATAGCTGAAAACCAGATTAATTAATCAGGACTAAGCTGAGAATTCCGCCGATAATTAAAAGCCGGTAGAGGTAATTAAGATAGTGAAAGTGTTCGCGCTTTTCGGCGAAAGCTAAGAGGCCAGCACTAAAAAAAAGGCCTGCTAAACCAAAAATTAAAAAATAACCGATCCCCGTAAAGCCAATTTTGTAAAAGATAAGTGAGGCAGGGATAAGTCCTGAAAAGGTGAAAAAAGCGATTAACCACTTGGTGCGGGCAATGCCCAAAGTTACGGGAAGAGTAGGGTAGCCCACAATCACATCTCCTTTAAGGGCTTCGAGATCTTTTACAATTTCTCGTATAAATATTACAAGGAGCAAAAAGCTAACATAGGTAAGTATTAAAAGATCTTCTAAATGAAAATAAAGAAAAATAGCGAAGAAGGGAGTAATGCTTAAAAGAGCAGCCATTAGGTTACCCAAGAAAGTGATCTTTTTGAGTTTATGCGAGTAAAACCAAAGGCTAAAGTTATAGGCCGCGAAAAATAAAAAGACATTTAAGCTAGCACTGTAAGCTAAGAGCAGACTGGTAAAGGTGAATACAAAATAGAGCCGTAGCGCCGTACTCTGCTTTAAAATTTTCTCGTAGAAAGTTTTATTGGGCCTGTTGATGAGGTCTTTCTCTAAATCGTAAAAATTGTTGATTATATATCCGGCTGCGACCGAAAAAAGAGAAGCGAATACTATAAAATGGACTTTGGGATCTAATAAGTAATTACGCCAATTCTGCGGATCGTTAAGGACAAATACCACAGTTAGGTATTGCGCTAAGGCTAGAAAAAAAATATTATACCAACGTACTAAAGAGAGAAGGGCCGATAGCTTGTAAATTAGGATTTTATCACGCCGCCGCAGTGCCACAGCTTAGAGACGGTAAATAAGCTCGGTATCATAATCTTTAAGCAGCTCCTGCGCTTTTTGGTAGTCGGGGGCAAAACCTAGTACAAAGCCACCGCCGCCGCTACCACATAATTTTAAGTAATAGGCATTAGTTTCGAAGCCTTGCTGCCAGAGCTCTTTCATGCTCTGCGGAATCATTGGGGTAAAGTTTTCGAAAACCAGATGGCTGAGCTTCTTTAAATTATTAAAGAGTGGTTTGGTATCTCCTTTTAAGAAAGCAGCAATGCAGGCATCATTGTACTTGGTAAACTGTTCTTTCATCACCGTGCGGAAACCTTCGTGTTTCATCTTTTCCATAAAGATGTTCACCATGGGTTGTGTTTCGCCAGGTTGGCCGCTGTTAAGTAAAAATATGGCGCCTTTTCCTTCTGCCTTATTCGGGATATTGACGGTGCCTAACTCATCTTTAGAATGAATTAGGACTGGAAGCTGTAAGTAGCAAATAAGAGGATCTAAACCACTGCTTTTGCCGTGGAAGTAAGACTCCATTTGACCTAATATTTTCTTAAGCTCCTGAATACTGTTCTTGCTAATATCTGCTTCAGGGTCAATGCGATTAAGGGCATAGCGATCATAAATTGCGGCACATAAGGCCCCGCTACTACCAACGCCATAACCTTCGGGGATGGAGCTGTCGAAATAAAAGCCATCAGCGATATCGGCCTTAAAGGCTGCAAGGTTTAAAGGTGCAATAATTTCGCCTCTTTCTTGTAAGCTTTCTAAGTGCTGATAATATTTAGCTAAACTGGCATTAGACTTCTCAGCGAAGCCATCTAATTTTTCCGCTTGTTTAAAAGCCCCTTGATAGTAGTTATAAGGTACAGACAAACCTTTGGAATCATTAATGATTCCGTACTCTCCAAAAAGAAGAATTTTGGCGTAGTAAAGCGGATTACTTTTCATATTGAAATTTTTTCCGGACCATGTCCAACACGATCGCAAATATACTCCCCGTTTTTTAAATAAGGTTGTATTATTCGATTAACGAAGTCTAAGACCTTTTGTTCGAAGGCTTTGGGGAAGAGCAAATGTACGTTAGCCCCAGCGTCTAGCGTAAAATAGGCAGGAACCTCCGACTCTTTACGAAAAGCCCAAATTGCTTCGATAATCTGCAAAGTGTTGGGCTTCATGAGTATAAAATAAGGATTGGAGCTCATCATCATGGCATGTAAAGTCAGTGCTTCACTTTCTACCAAATGGCCAAAAGCCTGCAAATCGCCTGTTGCTAAAATCTTTAAGAGTTCTTCTAAATTTCGGTGGGCCTGTTTAAAGCGTTCCTTAGCGAAGGGATGGTTGTTCATTAAACCGTGCCCTGCTGTGCTGCTTACTTGCTTTTGTCCTTTTTCAACAAGAAGTATGCAATCTTGAAAATCTTGAAAAATGGGCGCCACTTCCCCTTGGTAAGGGATGGCATATTCATCGCTACTTTCGGCAAGGCCCGAAAACTCACCCCATTGACCTAGGGGGCCGTAAAGCGAACGACTGGCTGAACCAGAGCCTAGTCGTGCCCATTCACTCGCTTTACGTTCGAAATTTATTTCTTTAATCTTTCCAATCTCGCTGCGTAAATCGAGCAGGCATAGAGCCAAAGCGCTCATGCCACTTGCACTACTAGCTATTCCGCTGCTGTGAGGAAAGCTATTATGAGTTTCTATTTTGAGCTTTTTCCCTTGCAAGGGGCCTAACTCTTCTTTAATACGATCTAAAAACTGCTGTACTTTTTCTTTGAAAGCAGGCTTTAATTCGCCATCTAAGTAAAGTTCGAAATCAATACCCTCGTGTTCACTTTCGCCTACAATACTTACGGTAGTTTGGGTGTAGCTTTGGCTAAGCGTAAAACTTATGCTAGGATTAGCAGGAATTTGATTTGCATATTTCCCCCAGTATTTAACCAGAGCGATATTGGATGGGCTGCGCCAAGTACTTTGCATAAAGCTATTTTGTAGTGCTCTAAACTAATTTAGAGGACGAAGGTTCTATAATTTATAATTATTCGCCAGCTTCTGCGCTTCTAGCGGCAGCGGAACGGTCAATTTTCTTTACTAGGCCTTGCAGAACTTTGCCCGGACCCACTTCAATAAATTCGCTTGCACCGTCGCTTATCATGTTTTGCACACTTTGCGTCCATTTAACTGGAGAAGTGAGCTGCTTGATGAGGTTGTTTTTAATTTCTTCGGGGTCTGAAATTGCCGTGGTGCTCACATTCTGATAAACAGGGCAAATAGGTTTTTTAAATTCAGTATTGGCAATCGCTTGGGCCAAACGCTCTTCCGCAGGTTTCATTAAGGGAGAATGGAAAGCTCCACCTACAGGAAGCATTAATGCTCTTTTAGCCCCAGCGGCTTTCATATTTTCGCAGGCTGCACTCACCGCCTCGGTAGCGCCGGATATTACTAATTGTCCTGGGCAATTATAATTGGCAGCAACTACAACACCAGGGCTCTCTGCGCAAATACGCTCAACTTCTTCGTCGGCTACACCTAAAACGGCCGCCATAGTGGAAGGCTCGGCTTCACAGGCATCTTGCATGGCAAGGGCACGCTCACTTACAAGTTTAAGCCCATCTGCGAAAGCGAGAGTTCCATTAGCTACTAAGGAAGAGAGTTCGCCTAAGCTATGACCAGCAACCATATCGGGTTGAAAGCTTTTTAAAGTTTTAGCTAAAATTACTGAATGCAAGAAAATGGCGGGCTGAGTAACTTTGGTTTGCTTTAAATCCTCCGCTGTTCCTTCGAACATGATATCGGTAATACGAAAGCCCAAAATGGTATTGGCTTCCTCAAAAAGTTCTTTGGCTTGTGGGTAATTATCGTATAAATCTTTGCCCATTCCGGTAAACTGAGCGCCTTGTCCTGGAAAAACGTATGCTTTCATATTCTTTTTTTTGGTGGTTCTAATTTAGAGCTGAATTCCTGCTTTCGCAGACTTATTCACCGTAGTATTCTACTGCATTATTAATGGTTTCCTCGAGGCGAATACGATGAAGCTGACAACCTTGTTTGGCTATTGCAGGCGCTAAGATTTTCCAGATTTCTTCCGCTAACACTTCGGTACTGGTAAATTTACCCTGCATAAAGTCAACATCGTGGTTGAGGTTGGCGTGATCTAGCTTATCGATTACCAGTTCTTGAATAATCTTTTTTAAATCCACAAGATTCATCACAAAGCCAGTTTCGGGATTAATTTCTCCCTTGGCCGTAACGACTAAAGTAAAATTGTGACCGTGGAAATTTTTATTAGCGCATTTGCCGAATACCGCATCATTTTGCTCTACTGTCCAATTAGGATTATAAAGCTGATGGGCGGCACTAAAGCGTTCTTTTCTTTCAATGTAAATCATAGCCTGAGGCGAAAATTTCGGCAAAGATAGTTAATGAAGCTTAGTATTATTTTGATGGCGGTCGTGATCTCTTTTGGTTTTAAGATCCATTTTTTTGTCAAAGGCACTTTGTAAATCAGTTCCGGTTTGATTCGCTAAACAAAGCACTACAAAAAGTACATCGGCTAACTCTTCGCCCAAGTCTTTGGCTTTATCACTTTCTTTTTCGCTTTGTTCGCCATAGCGCCGAGCAATAATACGCGCCACTTCGCCCACTTCTTCACTTAACTGTGCCATATTAGTGAGTTCGTTAAAGTAGCGTACTCCGTGGTTTTGAATCCAATCGTCTACTATTGTTTGAAGGGCTTTAATATCTGCGGCCATTGTATCTAATTTAATTAGGACAAAGCTAGTAAGCGGAGTGCGAATAAAAATTTAAGCTTCAAGTTTTTATTTAAAGAGCTTTCTAATTTCAGTGTTCAGGTCTAGCTACAATTTAGGTTCAATAAGGTTTTTCGATTATTAGTTCGCAAGAATCTTTTAGTCAATAGGACTTAAAGCAATGGCTCTGGCCTTAAACCATACTCGAGCTTTGGTGCCCAAACAAATTCTTAGTTCTGGGCCTTTTATGTTCTAAAGAGATATTTGGCCCTGCGCAAGGTGCTTGTGTAAGAGAACGAAAAAACGTTTCTAGCGCCAAGCAGATTTTACCTAACTTCGATTTTAAATTATTGGAATGATAAAAAAACTATTCTTACCTCTTTTTTCTCTGCTCTTCTGCGGCAGCAGCTTAGTAGCGCAGCCCTATCTAGTAAGTGCTACGCCTTTAGATACTACCTCTAAAATCTTTATTAATTTTTTCGCAAATGGCCGCGCTATCTACGATGTGGCGAATTATAAAATTATCTATAATACCGTGGAAGCCGATGGTACAACTCCAACGACAGCAAGTGGTATGCTCAGTATTCCATTAGTAACTTGCGATAGTTTTGGCTTAGTCTCTTATGCCCATGGCACGGTGCTTCAGCGAGAAGATGTTCCATCGCGTAATAACTTTGAATCGACCATTGGAAAGGTCTTCGCAAGTACCGGTTATATTGCTACTATGCCCGATTATCTCGGCTTGGGCGATAATCCAGGGGTGCATCCTTATTTGCACGCCGAAAGTCAGGCAACCGCCACAATTGACTTAATTAGGGCAGCACGTGAATTCTTGGCAGCAGATATGCCCAATATAAACCTTAATGGAGAAGTGATGCTTACGGGTTACTCTCAAGGAGGCCATGCTGCAATGGGTACGGCTAAATATATTCAAGACAATAGCTTGGGCAATGAATTTAATTTAATTGCAGCGGCACCCGCCAGTGGTCCTTATAATTTAGCGGGCTCGCAGGCCGATGTGTTTATTCAAGATTTGCCTTACAGTAATCCGGGTTATGTAGTATACCTATTGTTTGGAATGAACCGAGCTTATGGCAATATCTTTAATGTGCCGGCTGATATTTTAAAGGCTCCTTATGATACGCTAATCCCGCCGTTTTTCAATGGAATGTTTGAAATGGACACGGTAAATCAACTACTACCAGCAAAAATTAGCGGCTATTTAGAAGACTCAGTTTTACAAGCTTTTATTGCCGATAGTGTGAATCAGCAACATCCAATTTGGCAAGCATTAAATTTAAATACAAATTACGATTGGTCTCCACAAATGCCTTTGCGCATGTATTACTGCACGGCAGATGAACAGGTCGATTATCAGAATTCGCTGCAGGCAGAAGCGGCAATGAATAGTAAGGGCGCACCAAATGTAAAAGCCTTATTTAAGGGCAACCTAAATCACGGAGGCTGCGTATTGCCAAGCCTTACAGCGGCAAATATTTACTTCGATAGCCTCAGTACATCTTGTGCTACGGTTATTAGTTTAAAAGAAAGTGCGCTTACGCAGATGAGTATTTATCCCAATCCAAGTCAAGGGAATTTATATTTTGAGCTAGGTGGAGAAGCTGATGTATTAGATCTAACTATTTTTAATAATACTGGTCAAGTCATGCTTAAGAAGCGCCATCCGGCAGAGGAAGCTTTGGATATTTCTAGCTTACCGAATGCGATGTATTTTATAGAAGTTCGTTTACCTCAGTCGGTGCAGCGATTACGAATATTAAAGCAATAAATGCTAATTAAAAAGAGGCGCAGTATAGCGCCTCTTTTTTTTGTAATAATGGGTCTTTCTAGAAGGGAAAGAATGCTTAGCTGATTAGTTTTTCAGCTGGGATAGCTTCAGCTCCGCTTTTTCCCAATCCTTCATCATTTTCGCAAGCTTCACTTTGTCGGCTTCGTATTTTTCAAAAAATCCTTCTTCTTTATTCAACTCGGCAAACTTAGCGGTATCTAGCAGCTGCTCATCTACTTTCGCAAGGTGAGCCTCTAATTTTTCAATTTCAGCTTCGAAGTGATTTACTTCTTTTTCGGCTTTGCGCAGATCCTTTTCTAACTGCTTTCTTTCTTTATAGCCTAAGCCTGTTTCGGCAACTTTAGCTTTCTCCTCGGCGATTGCTTTTTCTTTACTAGCATCTTTCTCTTGCTCTAACTGGCGGAAATCTTCTAGTTTTCTTGCTTCTAGGTATTCGTCGATATCACCAATAAACTCATTAACAGCTCCATCACGGAATTCGTAAATCTTATCGGTTAAGCCTTGCAAGAAATGCCGATCGTGTGAAACTACAATCAGGGTACCATCGTACTGTTGCAAGGCATTTTTAAGCATGTCTTTACTTTTCAGGTCTAGATGGTTAGTGGGCTCATCCATAATTAGTAAATTATGAGGAAAGAGCAAAAGCTTGCAGAGAGCAACTCTACCTTTTTCACCACCAGAAAGTACTCGCACTTTTTTATCGACATCCTCTCCACTAAAAAGGAAGGCTCCTAAATAGTCACGAGCTTTTTTGCGAAGGTCTTCGGGAGCGGCATCTTCAATAGTTTCTAATAAGGTTTTATCTCCCGCAAGGGTTTTGGCCTGCTCTTGAGCATAATAACCAAAGGTTACATTATGTCCGAGTTCTAGCATTCCATCGTGACCTAGGCTTTCTGCAATTATTTTTATCAGGGTTGACTTACCTTGCCCATTTTGTCCAACAAAGGCAACTTTTTCGCCCCGAACAACTTCAATATCTACATTTTTAAAGATTCGTTTTTCGCCAAAGGCCTTACCTACTTTTTCTGCTTTTACTACTACTTTCCCTGCACGGGGAGCAGGAGGGAAGCGGAAGTTAATTTTACGGGCATCATCATCATCAATCTCAATGCGCTCCATTTTATCGAGCTTTTTGATGAGGTTTTGGGCAAAGGCAGCTTTGGAAGCTTTATAGCGGAATTTTTCAATTAGTTCTTCCGTTTGCTTTATCTCTTTCTCTTGGTTTTTTTGTTCTTGGAACTGCAAGGTTCTTCGCTCTTCTCTTAAAGCAACAAAACGAGAATAGGGTACTGGGTAATCGTAAACTTTGCCATTCACAATTTCCACGGTTCTTTTGGTAATTTCATCTAAGAAGGCCCTATCATGAGAAACCATTACAATGGCGCCTTCATAGTTTTTAAGAAAGTCTTCTAACCAGATAATAGAAGTGATATCGAGGTGGTTGGTGGGCTCATCTAGCAGGAGAACGTCGTGAGCTCCAAGTAAGAGCTTAGCAAGTTCAATCCGCATACGCCAGCCACCGCTAAATTCTACCGTTTGACGATGAAAATCGGAGGGTTTAAAACCTAGTCCTAGTAATATTTTTTCTAATTGCGCATGGTAGGTATAGCCGCCTACGAGATTAAATCGATCCGTATAAAGAGTAAGATCTTCGATGAGTTTCATATATGAATCACTCTCGTAATCTTCGCGCGTCGCTAATTGGTGATTTATGTCATCAATAGATGATTGAAGATGTTTAATTTCGCTTAATGAAGATTCGGCCTCTTCCATAACGGTTCTACCGTCATGTAGGGGCAGTTCTTGGGGCAAATACCCAATTTTAAATTCTTTGGGTTTACTGATATTTCCACTATCAACCGCGGCTTCGCCAGCAATGGTTTTAAGCAAAGTGGATTTACCAGCGCCATTACTGCCAACCAAGCCGAGTTTATCAGTGGGGTTTACTAAAAAGCTGACCTCATTGAAAAGCATGCGGTCATTTAATTGTAAGCTGAGTTTATTGATACCTAACATTCTGCAAAAGTAATTTTAACTAATGAGTATAGTTTCAAAAGGATCGAAGATCTATAGTATTTTTAAATTTCGTTGCCCTCGTTGTCATGAAGGGGAGGTGTTCGAAGATAGAAATCCATATAACTTGTCCAAATTGTTTAAAATGCACGAGACTTGTCCGCATTGTGGACTGCGCTATGAAATAGAACCAAGCTTTTTCTATGGAGCGATGTACGTAAGCTATGGGTATTCTGTAGCTCTATTTGTTGCAACTTATATTTTAATGAATATCTTTTTTGATCCGAGTATCAAGCAAATAGTTATTGCGCTCTTCGCGGCTGTGGTGGCATTAGCACCCTTCGTTCTACGCTTGTCGCGGATAACGTGGCTCAACCTATTTGTGAAGTATGATCCTGCTAAAAAAGGGCCTAGACATAAGTAGTCCCGGCTTTTTGGTTTTGGTGGTCATTCGGAAACAGTAAAGCGATCGATATTCCAGCTAGGCTCAAGCTCTTTGTTATGGACTAGATAGTCGATAAAATGCTGGCTGAGGTACGGAGCCATCAGAACGCCACGCGATCCCAATCCATTAAAGCAATACTTACCAGGAGCTACTTTACCTAATATGGGTTTACGGTCTTTAATATTGGGCCTGACTCCCGCATAATGCTCGAGTACCCGATAAGCACCCGAATAGAATTTCTCTAAATCGGATTGTAGACGGGCCAAGCCTTCTGGGCTGGTTTCATCATTAAGGTTTTTATGTTCGTAAGTGGCACCTACTTTAAAGCGATGCTCACCAAGCGGAAGAGTAAAAACGCTGCTGTGTAAGCCATAATTTTCTTTTAATTCTACGCTTTCAATAAGCATAACCTGCCCTTTGGTTTTGCTATAAACATTTGCTAGGAGAGGGAAATGTTCGGTCATCAAGTGTCCATTACAGTAGATATGCTGATAGTCTTGATATTCTTCAGCTTGAAAACTCTCTTCAATTAGAAGCTCGGAGGCTTTTAGCTCCTTACGCCATCTACTAATCATTAGATGGGTATCAATCCAAAAGATACCTTCGACCTTTCCAAAACCGTAGGGGCTCTTAACCTGTGGAAGTGCATATTTTTCGACCTTACCTAGATATGACTGCAGGTAAGGATTACTTGCATTTTGTTGCCAATCATTTACTTCACCATTGGATTGAAAAATGTGGTATAGTGGTAAAGGATGGTATATGTTAGCCGATAATTCTCGCTCGAAGCTTAGATAAAAATCTTTCAGCTGCGCGGTAAATCTTTCGGCATCTTTTACCCATTTCTGCCTTTTCAAGACTACAGGATTCGCCAGGCCTGCGGCTATTTTAGAGGATTGAGAAAGGTTTGGTGAGTCTATAATTTTAAAGGGGATGCCAGCTTTTTTGAAGCGATAACTTAGAATAGTGCCGGCAATTCCCTGCCCAATAATGAGGTATTTATTTTTTTGCATAAAAAAAGCCCCGCATCAGCGAGGCTTCAAATTTTAATAATCTTCTAGTATTCCCAGAGTTCAGCCTCCATATTACGGAGGTTGTTTTTAATGCGCTCTGCCTCTAAAAGCTGATCTAAAGTAGAACTGCGTTTGTACTCTTCAATCTGACGATCATAAACATTGTCTTCCTTGTAAATTACAGAATCGAAGAAACGTAAATGAAAGACCTGATCGTATGTTAAGCGCGCACTATTGTTGTGACCATTAAAGGCAGTGTGCGTGGCAAGTGCCATGCGTGCATCAGGGAACCATACCCAGAATAGGTTATACTTTTCTAAAGTTTTAGGGTTTTCCACTATTGGTGAAATTCCTAAAATTCTATTTTTTAACTCCCCCCTTTGCTTATCGAAGAACCAGTCAGATTTGATTTCCCAAAACTTTACGTCTTTAGAGCCAATTGAGGTGGTGTCTACTAGTAAAATGATAGAGGGATCATCTGGGTCGCGGATGGTATCAATCATTTGAACATAACCAGCAGCCTGTTCAGCGGTAAGGGGAGTTTCAAATCGATCATCAGCGAAAACTTCAATAATCGTTCCTTCGGTCATAATGCCATCTACAATAACATCGTAGAGGCTTTTACGATCTGGAACCGCTTGGATCGGGTAGTATAAGTGAAGATTCATTTTTTGTCTAAGATCAATACGCTCCCAGTGTCTGGTGCTCCACATCATATCTGCTTCACGCAAATATGGGTAAGGGAAAACCATATTATGGTGGTAATCCTTAGGTGCGTCAGGAATTATCCCGTCGTCAGAAGGGGCAATAACTTGAGCATTGCTGATGTTAGGCGTCACGTAAAGTGCAGCCATAATTAAACAAAAAACTAATCTTTTCATATCTAAAATTTTCTTAGTTAACGTCTACTGATATGATACCAACGCGGTCAACTTTCAATCCATTTGGACCTCTTGCCTTAATGTTTCTGATAGAAACAGTAGAACCTGGTTTAAGCTTTTGGATTTTCGACTTTACAGAAGAAGGAATCTTATTGCTGTTTTTTACTCTTTCGGGTGGAGATCCAGGAATGGCAATTTCGTATGAACTCACCACTAAATCTAAGTCGAAAGGAAAATCTTCGAAAGCCGCTTCAATGGTCGCGTTAGAGATAGCATTTTTAGAAAACAAACCTTCACTACGCTTGTAAATTGTACCAACTGCAGGTGGTAAACCTTTAATACGGAACTCTTTGCTTCCTACATTACGCATAGTTGTGGTACCATCAGCTTTTGTCTCTTCTACCGAAACAGAGATATTAATCTCTTTTCCTTTAAGGCCAGTTACATTAGCAGTGTATTGTCCGTTAGATCCTGAAACACCAGGGCCAGAAACCCGAATTTTAGCTGGGTCTACTCCAGGTACACCAATTTCAATTGGGTTAGGTACTCCGCGATAAAGAACATTCATCTTGGTAGGAGATATAACTACTGATGGTGGTGCTACAGTATAGGTGGTGGGAGGTATATCGTATTCCACGTCACCTTTACCAATTTGCTTGATAATAATTTTACCACCCCAAGTTTGTTCGCCCACACCATTTGCAGGAAAGGAGATCTTACCTTTTCCATCTACAATGTTTTCCGAAGATAACTGATTGCCTTCAATGATGATGGTCGGTTCTTGCGTATCATCGTAAGCAGCGAGGAATACTTCAGCTTCATAGGTTCCACCTTGAGTAACATAATTTGATTTCGACATTACCATGGCTTGAACCGTGTTAAAGCTCACTTCACCTTTACCAATTTGTTTACCTAGGTGGCTTAGCACTTCAGACTCAGCGTTTCTCACACGCGCTTGGATATCAGTTAAAAAAGGAATGATAGCTCCGAGTGGATACTCGCCAAAAGTGGCATATTCCCAACTTACTTGTTTATCACCAACTTTTTCATCATCCGTATTAAAAGCACCTTCTAAACTAGCCTTGATAGATGGGTCGTTGTCGGCGATTTTAATGATTTCACTTCTAAAGCTATTAAGCTTCTCCTTTAGTTCCGTTGCTTTCTGAGGACCTTGTTCAGTGATTAAGTATGCAGCGGGTTGAGATTTGGCATCTAATGCTTTTGGCGCACCAGTTTCCTCATCGTATCCTCCACTTACGGAAACCAAAGAATCTTTCATTGCATCGATATAGCTAAACACATCAGCTGATACCTCTTTAACTTCAAATGCTTTGTTTTTCCATTTTAACGCCTTATCGGGGTTTTCCTTTGCGGCATCTACAAATGTCTCGTATACGTCAGCGTTCTTATTTTCAACGGTGCTAATAGTTTGCGATAAACTATCTTCCAGTTTAGTAAGAGCCTTCAATATATCTTTGGAAACGTTCAGTGCCAGCATAGCGGTTAACACGAGATACATCATGTTAATCATCTTCTGCCGCGGCGATAGTTTTCCTCCAGCCATTCTTATTATTTATTTTTTGTTTAACCTTCTATTTGACTAATCCTAGTTACTGCGATTTACATTCATTGCTGAAAGCATACCACCATAAACTGAATTAAGCTGAGTCATATTATTCGCCAAGCTCGTAACTTCAGTAGAAAGCTTTTCCGAGTCCTGAATAGATGAATTTAATTTCTCCATCAAGGTATTCTGCGTTTCCATGTGGTTAGCAGAACTTTCTAGTTGTACCGCATATAAAGCATTTAAAGACTCCATATTTTTGGAAGCTAAAGATAATTGCTCATTGTAAGCACCAGTTGCAGCTGCCGCTTCACTAGTTTCAGTTAATTTATTTGCAGCATCGCCAAAACGACGTAGGCCATTTCCTAAACTATCAATTAATTCACCGTCGATTTTAGCATCTTCTAACATGCGATCTAATTCTTGAGTGGCACTTAATTGACGATTGTTAGAAGAAGAAGTATACTCTTCATCTTCATCGGTCATACCAGCAAGTTCAGGATATACTAAAGTCCAATCAACTTCTTCACCTGGCTTTTCGAATGCTGAGAAAAAGAAAATAACTGCCTCTGTAGTAAGACCGATTACCAGCATGTAATCTGCGCCAGGCAGGTGAAGGATTTTGAACATCGCTCCAAGAATTACAACGGCAGCACCCCATCCGTAAAGTTTTGCCATGAAATTTTTAAAACGCTTGCTGTTTACATCAATTAACGCCATGTGAAAAAATTAAAATTAAAATTGCTTGTTTGAGAAAAAATAAATTAAAAGTCTGCTAAATCACGTCCCATGAAACTTTGCACAGTTCGGAAGCCTACATAAGACTTAGCTGTGTCAGCATATTCATAAGAGCGGGTACTTACTTGCAGATAGTAAGCAACATCCTTCCAGCTACCTCCGCGGGTAACTTTACGCGTTAGAGTGGGCTCATCACCTTCTCTGGCGTTATATTCAAAATTTGCGCTGATATCGGATACATAGTAGTAGCTAGCTGCTTCAAAAGCAGTGGTAGTCCACTCTGCTACGTTTCCAGACATATTATACAAATCAAAGTCGTTAGGTGCATAGGCTGTAGTTTTTACAGTGTAAATACCACCATCAGCACTCACATTACCTCTTAAAGGTTTAAAGTTCGCTAGATAACAACCTGAGCTGTTCATTGCGTAAGGTCCACCCCATGGGTAAGGATTAAGTTCTTTCCCGCCGCGAGCCGCATATTCCCACTCAGCCTCTGTAGGTAAACGGAATTCTTGTTCGGTGAAATAGCCACTAGATTTTAAGTAGCTGTTACGGTACTTCGTTCTCCAGTTACAGAAGGCACGGGCTTGGTACCAACTTACTCCTACAACAGGGTAATCATCGTATGCCGGGTGCCAAAAGTACTTATCGTGCATTGGGTCATTATAGCTGTACGTAAAGTCATGGATCCAGCATAAAGTATCAGGGTAAATGTTGATCACGCCACCTTCAAAGAACGAGCTACGATCTGAAGTCTCTTTAGAAATCTTGATATAATCACGGTAAGAGAAATACTCACCATCTTGGTCTGCATCATTATGATCAAATTCAACGCGATTTGACTTTTGAGCGGCTTTCTGCTTGTTAATCCAAAAGAAGGCATAATTTAATTGACGAGCGTCAATCATTCTACCACCCATAAATTGTTCTTCTGGTGGTAAGTACATGCTTTCGATGATTTCAGTATACTCAGCTGAAGGATAGTTTTCCGTTCCCCATTCTAAATAAGGCTCCCAGTCTAAACGACGCTGCATACTATCAGGGTAATTAAGAGAAACATACTCTTGGAAGAAAGTAGGATCTTCACGGTTGGCCGCATCAATAAATTCGTAACCTTCCACTAAACCATCTTCACCAAGACGGTAACGAGCAATAGAGTCACGCACCCAGTTAACAAACTGGCGATACTCATTATTCGTAATTTCGGTTTGGTCCATCCAAAAAGAAGGAACCGACACGGTTTTAGTTGGCGAGATTAATGCATAAGGAACATCCTGATCGGCATTTCCCATATTATAAGACCCCTGTGGAATATAAACCATACCGTAAGGTTGAGATGGGTACCAGTTTGGTCTATCGGACACTCCGACCAGTTCGCCGTAGTCGTTACTGCTGCAGCTGGCAAATAGCGCAGCACCGAGGGTTAGTATTAAAATTCTTTTCATGTCGTTGACTTTGTATTCTGTTGATCAACAGCTTCCCATTTTTAGGGCTGCTATATTACAAAAATCTTGGGTTTTTATAACTTCCTTTTGGTCGAGGTGGAATTTCTATTTTAAAACAGTATTGAGCCATCACTTCATGGCTTCCACCGCCCTGACCTGAAAGCGGTGATGTGGCCACATCATAAGAATATCCTAATCGAATGTCTGGAGTAACTTGCCAACCCAAAGTTGCTGCTACTGCGTCTTGTAGCCTATAGGTAACGCCACCCCAAAACTTATTATTATATACTCCAGTAACATTTAAGTCGAAGGTAGTACTTCCTGAAGTTAGTTTAACTAAGGTGCTGGGCCTTAACTCCCAGTTAGTTGCGGGGATGGCCCAATTGTAACCACCCATAGCATATATGTGCCTAGAGTTTTTAAAGAAGGTGCTGGCACCGCTAAAGTTTGAGTTTACATCGGCTGCAGATTCTATAACACGCGTACTGGAGACTCCGCCCCAAAAATTTTGATTTTCGTAATAGACGCCGAAAATTCCGTCAATCTGAAAGCCATTGGCATCAATGGCTGGGATGTTTGGATCATTTGCTCCCATGGCAGAATTATAATCGGAAGGTATCCAAGCCGCATCACCGATGGCCTGATTTAGGAACGAAGCTCCAATACCTACTCCTAAAGTTCCGTCGGCTAGCTTAAATTGATAAGCATACATTAATCGCGCACTAACATTATTAAAGAAACCAATCTGATCATTAACAATACTAACTCCAATTCCACCACCTATTTTTTTAATAGGAATGTTAGCATTTACATTTTGTGTAGTTGGAGCTCCTTCAAATCCCACCCATTGACTACGATGTAGCGCGTTTAAGCAGATAGCACCACCAGACCCAGCTACCGCTGGATTATAATATATGCGGTTGTGCATAAACTGCGTAAATTGCACATCTTGCTGAGAATGAGCGAGAAAGGGCAACGCAAATATGATGAGGAGTAAAGTTTTCTTCATCTAGGGAATGATTAAAATTTGTTAACAACGGGTTGTTGAGATCCCAAATATAAAGGTTTGATAATATATGCCTTCAGAAAATGTTAATTTTCCTTAAAATTTTGTTGACAAGCCCTGAATTTCAGACCGCTTTTTTCATTGCCTTCCACCAACGTTCGGGAATTTCATTTTTCATAGCCTCTTGGTAGTCGCTATAACTACATGGAATAAGCGTATGGCGCTGCGAGCTTAAGCCAGTGCTTTCTTTTACTGGCACTTCAATCCACCATCTGCCAGAAAGGGGGCTTTTATAGAATACCAACTCGTACTCTCCATCATTGATAAGGACAATAAATTTTTGGTAATCTTTTTTACTAGCAAAAGGATAATCACCTTTACGCTGATTGAAGCCTTCTAAAAAGTACCAAATCATTTGCGCGACAAGATGGGCTGTACGTCCTTCTTTATCCGCCAAAGCATTACACTCATAAATACCGAAAGAACTTACCTTATCGCTAATTCCACTGTAGCGGGCCAAAGCGCAGGCTTCTTCTCCCGAAAAACCATTAGGACTGTGAAAGGTGTTACCTGGTGCATCACTTTGCCTTACGGCAGATAGGTCAAAACTTACCATATCGGCATCGCGCAAGATCGGCTCACTTTCACTAATGTTATTACGCATCTTGCCCAAGCGATATAGCTCAAAATACATGCGTTCCATTAAATCTATTTCTTCTTGGTTAACAAAGTAAGTTTGAAAACCAATATTGCTGAAATTATAAAGAGTGTAGGGTTTTTGTAGAACGATATGACTTAAAAAGCTACGATGATTAAGCTTTTCATTTTGTTGACCTAAATCAAATTGGGCATCTATGCTTACTAGATTAACCGTCTGTTCGAGTTGATCATAGGCTCGAAAGTTGCCGTAGGAAATGTCTTGGCTCCCTCCGATAATTAAAGGGATGATGTCTTTCTTAAGCAATTGCGAGCAGATTTCTTTCACCGCCACCAATGTGTCGCTTACTTTTTCGCCTGCATAAACATTACCCAAATCACAAGCGGCGATAGACCAATTTCCCCAATAGAGAGGGTAAAGGTATTTTCGTATTTGATCGGGACTTTGGGCTGCGCCAGGATTGTCGCTGCCGCGATCCTCAAGCACCCCAATGAGGGCAATTTGCATTCCCTCTAAATCTGGAATACCTTCTATTTCTCTGTGTATAGCTATATTTTGTCCTACAACTTGCGCATTGCTACCTGTTATGGATTCTATAATGCTGTTGCCAACCGGACTAAGGAAATCTTCAAGCATCATTTTTTAGCAGCAGGTTTTTTACGTGGTGCTTTTTTCTTTGCGGGCGCCTTTTTCTTGGCTTCCTCCATTATAGCTAGGCAATCTTCTCGTGTAAGCTCTTCTGGTTTTTCGATGTCTTTAGGTAGCTTATAGTTTCGGCGGCCAGATTTTAAATACGGGCCGTATCTACCGTTAAGGATTTCAATAACTGGTTTGTCCTCATCTAAAACCTTAATGTATTTATGCTTATCGGCTTCTAGCTTGGCTTCCATTATTTCTATGGCACGGTCTAGCTCAATGGTCATAGGGTCGTCACCGTCTGCTTCTTTTATAGAGGCAAATGTGCTTTTGTAGCGCACATAGGGGCCAAATCGGCCAATGTTGGCTTCAATTTTTTCGCCCTTGTACTCGCCCAAATTTCGGGGGAGTTTAAACAACTCTAAAGCATCTTCTAAACTTATCGTGTCAATGCTTTGTCCTTTACGCAAACTGGCGAAGCGAGGCTTTTCTTCGTCTTCTGTGTTTCCAATCTGAATCATAGGGCCATAACGGCCGATGCGCGCAATAATGGGTTTGCCCGTTTTTGGATCCTCCCCAAGTGCTCTTTCTCCGGTGGCGCGTTCGGAGTTTTCCTCTACTTCTTTTAAGTGAGGATGGAAATCGCTATAAAAACGATCTAACATTTCTGTCCACTCCTCTTGGCCTTGGGCAATTTGGTCAAATTGCTCTTCTACAGAAGCGGTGAAATTAAAGTCTAAAATATCGTTGAAGTGTTCGGTTAAGAAACCGTTTACTACCACACCAATATCGGTGGGAATTAATTTGTTTTTATCTGCCCCAGTGGTTTCGCTTAATTTCTCTTCCTGTAAACCTTCGTCGGCCAAAGTCATCTGTAAATACTCGCGTTTGGTCCCGGTAAGCTCAGACTTCTCGGCATATTCACGCTTAATGATGGTACTAATGGTGGGGGCATATGTGGAAGGACGACCAATACCTAATTCTTCCAGTTTTTTCACCAAGCTAGCTTCAGTAAAGCGGGCGGGGTGTTTGGTAAATCGCTGCGTGGCCACAATGCTATTTCGGCTCAGGCTTTCCCCTTTTTTACAGGCTGGCAGCATGGATGAATCTTCTTCTGCATCTTCATCATCAGTGCCTTCTAGGTATACCTTTAAAAATCCCTCAAACTTGATTACCTCGCCACGTGCTACAAATTCATGATTTTCGGTAGGAGTTTCTATTCGGAAAACGGTGCGCTCGAGCTGGGCATCGCTCATCTGGGAGGCTAAAGTTCGCTTCCAAATTAAGTCGTATAGCCTTTTTTGTTGGTCGGTGGTGCCAGCTTTGGCACGGCCCATATTGGTAGGGCGAACAGCTTCGTGTGCTTCTTGGGCACCTTTACTTTTGGTGCTGAATTTTCGAGTTTTCGCATAATCGGCACCGTAACTCTTGGTTATTTCGGCAGAGGCTTCTTTGAGCGCATCTTCCGAAAGGTTGAGCGAGTCGGTACGCATATAGGTGATTAAACCAGCTTCGTATAATTTTTGGGCTACCGACATGGTTTGGCTAACTCCGAAATATAATTTACGTGCCGCTTCTTGTTGCAGAGTGGAGGTGGTGAAAGGTGCTGCCGGCGATTTTTTCGCAGGTTTGGTTTCTACCGAGGCAATATTAAAGCTGTGATTTTCGCAGGCCTTTAAAAATTCTCGTGCTTCTTCTTCAGTTTTAAAGCGCTTGTTTAGTTCTGCTTTAAAAGATTTCCCGCTGGCATTGCTAAATTGAGCAACCACCTTAAAATACGCTTCCGGTTGAAAATTGCGAATTTCCATTTCTCTTTCCACAATAAGGCGCACAGTAACCGATTGTACCCTTCCGGCAGAAAGGCCCGCTTTTACCTTTTTCCACAAAACCGGAGATAATTCGAAACCCACCAAACGGTCTAAAATTCTTCTTGCCTGCTGCGCATTTACCAAATCGGTGTTAATTCTGCGCGGATTGGAGATGGCGCGATCGACTGCTTTTTTGGTAATTTCCGAGAAAGTTATGCGATTGGTTTTAGTCGGAATTAAATCGAGAGCTTCGTAAAGGTGCCATGCAATAGCTTCTCCTTCACGGTCCTCATCCGAAGCTAACCAAACCATTTCTGCGTCCTTGCTTAACTTCTTTAATTTCTTTACAACATCCTTCTTATCGCTACTAATAGCGTAGTTAGGATTAAAATTATTGGCGATATCTACGCCCATATCTTTTTGGACAAGATCGCGTATATGACCAAAGCTCGATTCCACTTGAAAGTCTTTTCCAAGTATCTTTTCAATCGTTTTTGCTTTGGCGGGTGACTCTACAATCACTAAATTTTTAGGCATGCCTGTGGGTTTATTTGCGGTGTAATCTGAGCACAAATTAAATCAATACTTTTTTGAAATGCTTTATCTTCTCATTTTCAATCTATTCTTATTCTCTGTCAAACTGGCATAATGCACTCTAATTTGTACCTTTGGACCCTTATAAAACGAAAGAATGAAAGAAGCTGCCCTAGACGGTAAAACCATGGACGAGAGTATTCAAGGCACGGCTTTGATGCGCGAGGGAGAGCGTGGCTCAAGAAAATTATACATCGAAAGTTACGGATGTCAAATGAATTTTTCGGACAGCGAAATAGTTGCATCTATTTTAGAAAAAGAAGGATTTGACACCACTCGCGACGTGGAAGAAGCAGATTTAGTGCTCATAAATACTTGTTCCATTAGAGATAAAGCAGAACAAACGGTGCGCAAACGCCTCAGTAATTTAAACACGCTGAAGCTGGAAAGGCCTGAAATGAAGATTGGGGTTTTAGGCTGCATGGCCGAGCGCTTAAAAGAAAAACTTTTGGATGAAGAAAGATTGGTGGACTTGGTGGTTGGGCCAGACGCCTATCGCGATTTACCTAATCTGCTAGAAAAAGTAGAAGGTGGTAAAAAGGCTGTGAACGTTATCCTCTCTAAAGAGGAAACCTATGGCGATTTAAGTCCTGTGCGTATCGATAGTAATGGGGTTTCGGCCTTTGTATCGATTACCCGTGGTTGTGATAATATGTGCACTTTTTGTGTAGTTCCTTTTACACGCGGTAGAGAACGCAGTCGTAATCCAGAAACGATTATCGACGAGGTAAAAGATTTGCAAGCGCGCGGTTACAAAGAAATCACGCTTTTAGGTCAAAATGTAGATAGCTATTTATGGTATGGCGGCGGTTTGAAAAAAGACTTCGATAAAGCTAGTGATATTTCCAAGGCTTCGGCTGTGGATTTTGCCAAATTGCTGGCAGCAGTAGCCGAGGCTGCTCCCAATATGCGCATCCGCTTTAGCACCAGTAACCCGCAAGACATGCTAGATGATGTATTATACACCATCGCAAAGTATCCCAATATTTGTAATTATATACACCTGCCGGTGCAGTCAGGGAGTAGTCGCATTTTAAAAGCTATGAATCGTGGACACAATCGCGAAGAATATTTGGCCTTAATTGAAAGGGTTAGAAAGATTATTCCTGATTGTGGTATTAGTCATGATATGATTGCTGGTTTCCCTACCGAAACGGAGGAAGATCAGGCGCTAACTTTAAGCCTAATGGATGAAGTGCGCTATGATTATGGCTACCTTTATTACTACTCCGAGCGCCCCAATACCTATGCCGAGCGCAAGATGGAGGATGATGTTCCACTGGAGGTGAAAAAGCGTCGCCTCGATGAGATTATTACCAAGCAACGTGGGCATAGCCTAGAGCGAAATAAAATGCACATTGGTAAGAAACAACGTATTCTTATTGAAGGTGATTCAAAAAAGAGTGATCAAGATTGGAAAGGTAGAAACGATCAAAATGCCATGGCTGTTTTTGCTAAAACTGGAAACGAAAAGAAAGGTGATTTCGTTACCGTATTGATAAAAGACTGCAACACTGCAACTCTTTTTGGCGAAATTGTAAGTGAAGATTAAATGAAATTATACCTGAGTATTTTATTTGTGGGCTTGTTGAGCTTAACTATTTCGGCTCAAGAACTAGTAGATGGTCGTTGGACCGACGATAATTTGCAGTTTAAAGTCTTAGAGCAGTTTGTAAAAACTAAAGGAGAGATTTATATCTGCATAAGCGATAGTTCTGGTGATGTGTGTATCGAAAACTTGGTTTCTGGCTTTGAGTTAAAGGTCTATAATGCACAAGATAAATTGTTGTGGGAAGGCTTTGGGAGCGGTCGTCGCAAAGGAGTTAAACTTCCGCAAGCATTTCCTCAAGCCCATTATTTCACTCTTAAAGCTTTTAAGCCATGGGTGGTAAATAAACAATCGGGTAATAGAATCCATCAGGCGAAAGCCATTGAACTAAAATATACTTTACCTTGAATAGTCTTACAGAAATAAAACAACGCTTTGGGATTATTGGTAATTCGGCGGGTTTAGAGCGAGCTTTGAATAAAGCAATGCAGGTGGCCGGGACAGACATTTCGGTGCTAGTTTCTGGTGAAAGTGGCGTGGGTAAAGAATCGATACCGCGCATTATCCACTCACAAAGTCATCGCAAACACAATAAATACATTGCCGTTAACTGCGGCGCCATCCCCGAAGGAACCATTGATAGTGAATTATTTGGTCATGAAAAAGGCTCCTTTACCGGAGCTACCGCGGCTCGAAAAGGTTATTTTGAGGAGGCCGATGGTGGGACCATTTTTTTAGATGAAGTGGGCGAATTGCCGCTTTCTACACAAGTGCGTTTATTGCGTGTTTTAGAAACGGGAGAGTTTATTAAAGTGGGAAGCTCGCAATTGCAAAAGATTGATGTTAGAATTGTGGCTGCTACAAACGTGGAGTTGATGAGCGCAATTCAGAAAGGGCGCTTCCGCGAAGATTTGTACTACCGCTTAAATACGGTAGAAATTCATCTCCCTGCTTTACGCGAACGCAAGGATGATATTCATCTGATCTTTAGAAAATTTGCAGCAGATTTTGCGGATAAATACCGCGTGCCACCGGTGCGATTGGATCGCGACGCTGTGGAGGTTTTAAGTTCTTATTATTGGCCAGGGAATATTCGTCAACTGCGCAACCTTTCAGAGCAACTTTCGGTAGTAGAACGCGAAAAGGAAATTAATGGAAACATCTTAATGCAATATTTACCCGATTCGGGTAGAGGTGGGGTTCCCGCGCTTTATAAAAAAGAGGAGCGCAGCGCCGCTGGAGATTTCAGCAATGAAAGAGAAATCTTGTACAAGATTCTTTTTGATATGCGTAAGGATATCGCAGACTTGAAAAAACTTACCGGCGAGCTAATGACTAATGAGGAAATTAGTGATGAGTGGAAAAGCGATAATCATTCTTTAATAAGTCGGATTTACGAGGAAGACCAGGAAGTAGAGCGCGGCGACTCTATGATGCCGATGCGCAAGGCTAGTCCAAATATACCGGTGTACGAGGATGATTCTACTACGCTGCAAAGTACTTTTGATGCTCAGCATGAAACCGTGGAGGATAGTCCCATTACCTTGCAAGAAAAGGAGTTGGAAATGATTAAGAGAGCGCTAGATCGCAATCATAATAAGCGTAAAGATGCCGCTAAGGAGTTGGGCATTTCAGAACGCACCTTATATCGGAAAATTAAGCAGTATAACTTATGATGGTACAGAAAATTAGCCGCTGGCTCTCTTTAGGAATGCTAATTTTAGCTTTAGCGGCTTGTGGTGGCTATAGTTTTACTGGAGGTGATGTGGGGGATGCAAAGACGGTAAGGATTGATTTTTTTCCGAATAATGCGGAATTAGTAAAGCCTCAGCTAAGTCAAATTTTTACCGAGAAATTACGCGATATTTTTGTGCAGCAAACACCACTGGAATTGGTGAACCGCAGTGCTGATATGTTATTTGAGGGTTCAATTGTCCGCTACACAATAGATCCAATTAACGCGCAAGCTTCAGACTTAGGTTCGGTGGCGCAAAACCGCTTAACGATAGATGTAAATGTGATTTACACAAATACCAAAGACGAGAAGGCTAGCTTTGAGAAAAAGTTTTCTAGATTCGTGGACTTTGATTCGAATGCGGATATTAATCAAATTGAAGCCGAATTGCACGATCAGGTAAGTCAGGAATTAGCAGAGAATATATTGAACGCAGCAATTGGAAACTGGTAAAATTTGAAGACGGAAGTATTTTTAAATCTGCTGGAGGACCCCAAAGGCGTACAGAAAATAGGGGTAGATGAGCTCAGGGAGCTGGCCCTCGCTTACCCATATAGTCAGGTTATTCAGCTGCTTTATAGCATTAGATTGCGCTATTCTTCCGAACATCTTTTTAATCAACAATTGGGGCGGGCGGCGGCCTTAAGCAACGATCGCTCAGTTTTATTTGAGCTTTTTGAAGATAAGCCTAAGGTACTTAGTCCAGCAAAATCTACGGTCCAAGCTGAGATTAGCGAAAGTGAGCCGAGACCCCAGATGAAAATTAGCGAAAATCCGACTAAGCCGCAGCCTACGGTAGCGACAGATAGTGCCACTGCGGTAGATGAGGTCCCAAGCGAAGAGCCAGTTAAGGATGCCAAAGCTGCGGAGCCCAATAATGAAATAGTGCCGGCAAAGCCAGAGCCCATTGAAGCCAAGAAAAAGGTTGAGTACCTTAGTGCAAAGCCTGATGGTTTAGAAAACCTCAGTCCGCAAGAGCGAGTAAAAGCTATTTTAGAGCGTAATCGTCAATTAAGAAAACAGTTTGAAGATCAAAAAACTGGGGCGGCGAGCGAAGAAAAATTGTTTGCAGAAGCAAGTCCAAAGCCAAGCGAGCAAGAAAGGAAAAGTGAAGAGCCAATAGCAGAGCTTCCTGAGGAGGAACTTGATTTGCCAGAACAGTCAATTGGTAATGAGGCCAAGGCGGAAATTGAGGAAGTGCCTCCCCAGCCCGAGGAGCAGAATAAGGAGGAAGCATTACTTTCGGAAGTAGATAACAAGGAAGAAGAGCGGGAAGAGGCAGAAGA
>CBFHVV010000016.1:0-47403 GCA_965658965.1 Croceimicrobium sp. | reverse complement strand
ATTATTTTTACGTCAAATCGGCACAATGCTGTTAATTCGGCAATTTTGGGGGCCCTAAAACACTTTTGGAAAATTAGTATGAGATCTATAATTTAGGTTTATCAATTTTTGCACACCACTAAATTTAAGCCGCATTAGCGCCGAGGTTTTCAAAATAGCGTAAGCATAGATAATGACTAATCACAAAAAACTAGAATCTAAAAAGTACTTAATGCTTGGCTCCAAATTTTTACTGCTCCTAGTATTTTTGAGCAGCCCCATTTTAGTAAAAGCGCAAATATTCGAAGGTGCACAAATGCAATTTAGTACCAATCCTGCACAATATGCATTTAGTGGTTTTAACCTACGCTACAGTGAAATTATTGACAGACACCGCATGGGTATAGACATAAGCTTCAGGCCCTCTTACTGCGACGGCTGTGCCATAAATGGCGGTAATGGCATTGCTGGCTTTTATGCAGATCAGAGCTTTTTTAATTATAATTATCAGGCGCTGACCTTAGGAAGTTCTTTTGATTATATCCTTTCTAATGGAAATGGTTTTATTAGCGCTCAGCCTTACTTTCGATATTGGTGGTTTAATCGAAAACAGGTGGCCTACGATAATGTTGAAGGATATAGCTTTAAGGGTTTGCGCTCTGAAACCAATCGTGTTTTGGGCATTCGCCTCTTAATTGGTGGTAGTCGCCTCTTTTGGGATGCGGAAAAAACTAAGGGAAGCTTAGAAATAAGTGTGGGGCCAGGCTTAATGTATCGGTGGACCCGCTTTACTACCCATCAAGGGGAAATTGGAGCGTCTTTTTACCAAAACTACACCGAGCGAAGCCAAGGTCTCGTGCATCCAGTTTTCCATTTTAGATTAGATCTCACTATCAGTATGAAGAGCTTGCCCCATTTGTAAAATTTTCACTTTTCAGACGAGATAAGAAAGCCTAATAACTTACCATTAAAGGAAATTTTAGCCCCGCCATAAGAGTATGTGGTGGAAAAACTATTTAACCGCAGTTTTAACTGATTTCCAGTTTTTTATTTGCCAGCGTGCCTTAGCTTCAGCTACTTTATTGCCCTCTGCGTCAAATAAATTGATAGGACAATCAATAAACACACGATCTTGCTGTTTTAGGGGGAGCAGAACTTTTTCCTGTAACCATTGAGCATCTATTTCAAATTTGGAAACGGTATCAGTCTTGGCTTGATACAAATACTCCAATTCAAGCTTTTGTAAGATTAAGCGATATTCTTTGGGGTTAAGCAGTGATATTAACAACAAGCCTGAACTAATTTCTGCGATAGTTGCTTGGGCACAAGCGTGGATACCCCGTAAATGATTAAAGTTGCTTTTACGATAAGGCGCTTTTACCCACAACTTATAATCGCTAATAGATGTAACCTTAAAGCGATGTGCCTTATTGAAAGGCACAAAACGGGAAAGAAAGAAATTTAACAGGAATAAATAGCGCTTACTAGTTTGCGCTTTTTTGGCAATAATTTGTAAATCCATCTTTAGTATCGTTCAATTGGTCCGGCCGCTTCTACTTTTAGGCTCGGCTGTTTTTGCGGCTCTGAAAAACATTTCTTCTTGAGTGGATCCTGCAATAACAAATTTGTCATTAATAGATACAAACTTTTATTCTCCTCTTCTAAAAGCTGAGGCCTTTCAAAAAAGTTTTCACATAATACAGCAAAAAACTCGTGGATATTAGTCGCTGCATATTTTCTTAAAAAAGAAGAGTTTAAACTTTGCTCTTGAGCCTTGTAAATATTGAACTCCTGCGAGAGTGCCTTCATCAAACTGGAACTTAAAAAGTTAAAGTCACCGTTTTCAATGCGGTTCTCTAGCTTTAAAGCATGCGCCATTTCGTGAATTCCCAAATTTACTCCGTCGGTGCTGTTATTATAGCCTTTTTCAAATGACTTCCACGATAGAACAATAAAACCACGGGCGTTTACTTCGCCGGCATGAAATTTCTTGGTGATGTTGCTGTAATAGTCATCGGGATAAATAAGAATACGGTTAAAGTGCTCAAAACCCATCTTAGGGAAACCGAAACTAATTTCCACAGCAGAAGCAGAAATTCTCGCAACAATCTCATCATTTAACCGAAAGCCTTTACCGCGAGATATAAATTGTTTGGTATTAATAAAAACCTGTACTCGCTTTTCAAATAACAAGCGCTCAATGGGACTTAGATTTTGATAATAATTAGTTTGACCGACATAAAATCGATATTTGGCTTTTAAACTGCGCGGATGGTAACGACGATAAGTTGACCAGAAATAATGGAGCGGCAAAACAAAAACGACTACCACTAAAATTAATAATACAAAGAGATAGAAGGGATCACCCGTTTCTAATAACTCTTGCCATGACTGATATAATTCTTCCGAGCTTGGGTATTCCTTCATTTACAAATCCTAGAACTCAAAAGTAGCTTTAAAATTTCTAGTCTTGTAAATATTCTCCATGTTGGCTATCATCTAAGCCACGTTCTTCTTGTTGAGCGCTTACGCGTAAAGGAATAATCGAATCTACAAGCTTATAAATTAACCAACTTCCAAAAAAGGTGAAAACCGCAGTAATTGTTAGAGCTAATAAATGAGATTTTAAGGTTTCCATATTGCCGTAAAAGAGTCCCACATCTTTTGCAAAAACAGCTGTAAGTAACATCCCAACAATCCCACCTACTCCGTGACTTGGAAAAACATCTAAGGTATCATCAAGCTCACTTTTATTTTTAAAGCGGATTGCAAAGTTGCTAACCAAAGCAGCGGCAAATCCAATAAAAATGGATTGCGACATAGTAACAAAGCCAGCGGCTGGCGTTATAGCCACGAGGCCTACAATTGCGCCAATACACGCGCCTAAAGCAGACATTTTCCTATTCTGAAATCGATCGTAAAAAATCCACGTTATCATTCCGGCAGCAGAAGCAAGGTTGGTATTAGCAAAAGCCGCAACCGCATCTGCGTTAGCGCTTAGAGACGATCCTGCATTAAAACCAAACCACCCAAACCATAACAGTCCAGTACCTAATATGATAAATGGAATATTGGCAGGTTCGTGTTCCTTCTTTTTGCGTTTGCCTAAATAAATGGCTCCTGCCAGAGCGGCAAAACCCGCTGACATATGTACTACTGTTCCTCCAGCAAAATCTAAAACGCCCCATTTGCGAAAAAGTCCCGCAGGATGCCACGTCATATGAGCTAATGGCGCATAGATGAGCAAACTGAAGAGTACAATAAATAGGATGTAGGAGCGAAATCGAATCCGTTCTGCAAAGGAGCCTGTTACTAAAGCTGGCGTAATAATGGCAAATTTTAACTGAAATAAGGCGAAGAGTAAAAAGGGAATACTTTCACTAAAATTTGGGTTCGGGCCTAAGCCTACACCTCTAAAATTAAAATAGGTTAAAGGACTACCAATTATTCCCCAAATACTATCTCCAAAACAGAGACTAAAGCCTACTATAACCCATAAAATGCTAACTACTCCTAAAGCGACAAAACTTTGTAGCATTGTAGAAATGATACTTCGCTTATTTACCATTCCACCATAAAAGAAAGCCAATCCAGGGGTCATTAGTAATACAAAAGCACTGGATACCAACATCCAAGCAGTATCTCCTTTATCGATCTGTTCTACACCACTAAAATCGTAATCAACAGTATATACTAAGGAGATAAACACTAGAACGCAAAGAACTATAAAGTTTAACTTTTTACCCATATTTGATAGCGTTATAAAATTATTAGCAAGTAAATATTAAAAAAACTCACTTTAAAAGCAAACACCCCCACATAAAACATGGTAAGTTGATATATATTTATAAAAATAAATACTACACCCCCTATTTATATATAGGTACACCCGTAAGATCTCCCAAATTAGAATCGAAGATTTTAGATTTCATTGTCTAACCGCTATAAGTGCATTTTTCTCTGCATTTTTGTAGACTAAAATATATTTGCTTGCTTTTTATGTTGAAGCACTCTCTGCTCTTTCTCCTTTTACTTTGTAGCCTTAGCCTTAGGGCTCAAACGCGAGTATTAAGCTATCAGCTCCAATACAGCGAAGGGGTTTTACAAGGATCATGTGAGATACAATTTGCCCAAACCGACAGTGATAGTCTCTATCTGCATTTCCCCAGTCGTGCCTACAGCCAAAAAGAATCTTTTCTAAATGAGCAGTTAAAGGAGTACCAAGACGTAGACCTGCATTTCGCAGGAAAGGACAAGCGGGGATTTCTCAGCGTCCAAAATTTACGTATTAATAAGGTAGCGTATCCGATAGATAGTAAAGCTGAATTCCTCTCTCTGCCTCTGCCTCCGCAAAATTCAGATAGCATTTACCTCAGTTTTGATTTTCAGATGGGCCTACCCGATGCCGGCTTCACGGGCAACGGTTTAGCGGAAAACGCCATTCATATTATTGATTTATTACCGCGCCTAGCCGCACATTTTAAGGGGAAATGGATTTTAAGACCCAGCACCTATAATTTTGATCATTGTCAGAACAAAGATCAATTTGCAATAAACTTGAAAATTCCCGCTCATCTGCAAGCCATTTCCAATTTAAAAGAGGTAAAAAGTGTTCTACAGGAAAAGTCGAAACTTTACCAATTTTCGGGCAAAAGCCGTAATCTGCAATTTCACTTAGCGCCAAAATTTTATCACTATTCAATAGATGCAAAGCACACTCTGTATAGTCTGCAGGCCGATTCAAGCCTGCTTCGTAATGTAAGTCTCCTCAGCGCTCAGGCAAATCGTTATTTTAAATCTGAACTTAACGATAGCTTAAATGAATTTCAAAAGATACTTTATCTCCAAAATAAGAAAGGCGAATATCAAAGCGAGGAGCTATTATGTCTCGAAATACCAAAAGACCCTTTTAGCCTAATTAGTGAATTAGTGCAAGCGCAGGCAGAATCGTTTTTTCGTTATGGCAAAGCCATTGACGGATTTCAGGAGCCTTGGCTAGCACGTGGCCTTCCCTATTTTTATAAATACGATTTCATTCGTCAATACTATCCGCAAAAACGTTGGATTCCATTTAGTAACTTTCTTTTAGATAAGCTTTTTGCCTTCGATGAGTTTGATTATGCCTATCAAAATCGCTTTCTCTTTTTATTCTTACAACGTCAAGGCTTAGATCAAGCTCCAAACAGCAGTGTAGCAGAGCTTTCGAGGCTCAATTACGAAGCGATAGTGCAGGCCAAAACCTATCTAAACTTAGCGCACTTAGAGGCCTACACGGGCGAGTTTAACTTTAAAAGAGCTTTAGCGCGTTATTGCTCCTCGGCAGATGCGCTTGTAGGAGCGGCAAGTCTAAAAGAGGCCTTTGACTACTTTGAGGGTCGCGACTTAGACTGGTTTTTTGATGAAACCATTAGCAGTGCCGAAATTTACGACTATCAACTGCGCGACTACGACCATTGTGCTACCATAAGTACAGCTAGCGTGTACAATTCTGGTGACCTAAATGTTCCATACTCAATTACTGGTTTTAAAGATGGTAAGGCTATCATTACCGAATGGTTTGACGGCCATGAGGGCCTGCGAAATGTTCAGATCTATCACGATGACTTCGACAAGATTGTAATAAACGCTCACCTGAGCCACGCGGAGTTCAATCAAAAAAACAACACCTATTACAACCGCTGGCTTCTACCACGCGCAGAACCTTTAAGCTTTCAATTTTACAATAGCTTTGAGGCCCCCGAAGCTAGCCAAGTTTTTTATATGCCCAGTGTTTATTACAACGCTTATGATAAGCTGCTTTTGGGAGCGTCCTTTTCCAATAGTTCCTTATTAGTCCAAAAGCCATTCGAGTATAATATTATCCCCGAATATAGCACTGGCACTTCAAAACTTACTGGCTCTGCCTCTTTTCGGTATAACCATGTTTTAGCAAAAAATAACTTTTTCCGGCAAATTCAAGTAGGGCTTTATAGTAGATACTACCATTATGACCGCGATTTAGCCTACACCCGAATTTCTCCAACCATTAATTTTCGTATTCGCAAACCCAGTCCACGTAGCCCTTACATTCAGTCTATTCGCTTACGCGGAGTAATTGTAGACCGTGAGCTTGCGCCTAATTTTGAGGGAAACTTAAACCAAATAAGCAGCGCTAGTTTTAGCGTTTTCAATGCCAATTACCGTTTAGAAAAAACAGATATACTTAAGCCTCTAATTTTCCGCTTTCACTTAGAAACAGCCGATAAATTTGGCAAACTTTTTACCGAAGTAGACCAGCGATGGATGCTTCCTAATAAGCGTTGGTTAATTTGGCGAAGCTTTGCAGGTTACTTTCTTTATAATCGCTTTGCAGCAGATGGCATAAAAGATAACTTCTATAGCTTCGGACTAAGCGGAACCCCCGACTATTTATTTGATTACTACCTCATTGGACGCAGCGATCAAAGTGGCATTTGGAGTCGCCAATTTTTCACCACCGATGGGGGTTTTAAAAGTAGCACCCAAGTTTTTTCAGATGAGTATTTGTTGAGTACCAGCCTTAGCTTACCGATTTATGGTCTATTTGGTGTTTTTGGCGATATTGCTCTAAGCGAAGAAGGTCAGTACTGGGACTATGGTATTCGTTTAGCTTTTCTCACCGACTTTGTAGAGGTTTATCTACCCATCCAAAATCAAGGTCGAGACTTTTACAAGGAAGCTAATTACCTTAGCAATATTCGCTTTGTTTTAGATTTTGACTTAGGCAATATTATCAACCGCGCTCGCCGAGCATATTATTAAAATAGAACTCTTTAAGATGTTTACTTCCATCGCTCACTATTTAGCATCCTTAGCAAAGACTGAAGCTTCAATTGCGGCTGAACGCAAACTTAAGCTAGCAAGCTTAGCCAAAATCATTAATGAATCTACTGCTAAAGACTTAGTATTTATTTGTACGCATAACAGCCGCCGCAGTCATTTTGCACAAGTTTGGATGCAAATTGCTTGTGCCTATTTAGGAAAAACAAGTTTAGTTAAAACCTTTTCGGGTGGCACCGAAGCCACCGCTCTAAACCCGCGTACTGCCGCAGCATTAGGCCGCGTAGGTTTAAAAATAGCCTCCGATGCTAAGGAAAACCCTGTTTATTCTATCCGCTTCGCTGATCAGCAAAGTCCTATTGAAGCATTTTCAAAAGTTTATTCTCATCCTATCAATCCCCAAAACGGTTTTATTGCAATTATGACTTGCGATGAGGCGGCAGAAGCTTGTCCCCTGGTTAAGGGTGCTAGTAAACGCTTTAATTTAAGTTATAGCGACCCTAAAATCGCGGATGACAGTAATGCGGAAGAATCGGTATACGATGAGCGCTGCAAAGAAATTGCTCAAGAAATGCTTTATTTAGCGACGCATCTTAAATAAAAAATAGTAGTAAAACTCTGTTAATAAGTCTTTTTATTTTCAGACTTACATGCTATCAATAAATCCTCTTCCACACTTATTTTTGATTTTCTATAAAATGAAATTATGAAATTAACTAAGACTTTTTTAGCTTCTTTGCTAGCCATTTCTTTTGCCTTAAGTAGCTGCGGCGACGACTCTACTGATGATGCCACCAACAATCCTTCTACTCAAGAACTTAAAAATGGCATTCAAGTAGATATTGATGGTGAAACTTGGCGTGGTAGCATTAGCAGCGTTAGCACTTCTGGAACCTTAACTACTTTAAATGCCATTAAAGCAAACTCTAATATTAGTTTACAAGTATTTCTTCCGAAGGATAGTGTAAATACCTTTAATATTCCAACCTCAATCGTTACGGTTTCGGTACGTCGCAACTCCAATGTACTAAGCAATAGCAGCGTAGGAACCATGGTTTTAGCTGATAACGATTCTACCGCTATTAATGGTACTTTTAATTGCGATGTAACAAGTTTCTCTTCTAGCGACACTTTAGTTCTTACAAATGGTGTAATTAAATACGATTTCAACTAGGTTTAAAAAACCTTCTGTGTAAAGGAGTCCATTGTGGCTCCTTTTTTTATGCCTTAAAGTGAATAATTTTAGAATTCTTTTTATTTTAGCTAAAATTTTCACAGTGAATTACCTCGGCTCAAATCTGCGCATCTTGCGCAAGCAAAAAAATTGGACCCAAGCAGACTTAGCTGCCAAGCTAAAGGTAAACCGCAGCCTTATTGGAGCATACGAAGAAGCGCGCAGTGAACCACGTCTAGTAACCCTACAACTTCTTTGTCATCTATTTAAGGTTTCCCTAGAAGACCTACTTTATAAGCCCTTAGATAAGAAGGCCATTAGGACCATTAGCGATGCGCGAAATTTGCGGATTTTGCCTGTTGCTACCGAAGCAAGTGGTGATGAGTTAATTAGTTTAATTCCACAGAAAGCCGCAGCGGGTTACACCCAGGGCTATGCAGATAGTGAATACATTGAAAGCCTAAAAGCAATAAGCCTTCCTTTACCAGAGCTACAGCAAAGCGGTACCCTACGAATCTTTCAAATTGAAGGCGACTCAATGTTGCCCATTCAACCGGGTTCTTATATAATTGGCGAGTTTGTGGAAGATTGGCGCGCCATTAAAAACAATCAGAGCTATATTTTGCTAACCTTAAACGATGGCATAGTTTACAAGCGGGTGGAAAATGAATTGGCGCAGAATAATCGCTTGCTTTTAAAATCGGATAATCGTGACTATAAGCCTTATTATCTTGAGGGCGACGAAATTTTAGAACTGTGGCTCGCCAAGGGTGTGCTTAGTTTTCAGGTGCCGCAAGAACAAGATATTCGCGATGCGGAGAATAATCTTATTCTTTCTAGCTTAGAAGAAATGCGTAAAGACATGCAGCAACTAAAGCAAAAATTTGAGAACTAAAAACACGGTAGGCCGCGGCAGCTCCACTAATATTCATAATCCTTATCAAAAGGAATCTTACCAAGAAGAAGAAAGTTTCTTAGAGCACCTCTCTAAAAGTGGGGAAAAGCTAGAAAAGCTGCGAACAAGCTTTATAAAGGTGAAGGCAAAAAGCATTGTAAATGCAGTAAAAAGCCCCGATATCGGTCATCAATGGAGCTTAAATCCGTATCAAGGCTGCGAACATGGTTGTTCTTATTGCTATGCTCGCGAAAGCCATAACTACTGGGGCTATAGTGCTGGCTTAGACTTTGAAGGTAAAATTTTAGTCAAGGAAAATGCGGCGCATTTACTAAGGTCTAAGATGCAAACCAAAACGTGGAAGGGAGAACCCATATTTTTAAGTGGAAACACCGACTGCTATCAACCTGCCGAAAAGGAATTTAAAATAAGCCGTGAGCTTTTAAAGGTATTTTTAGAGTATAAAAACCCGGTGGGGATTTTAACTAAAAATGCTTTAGTGCAGAGAGACATCGACTTACTGAAAAGACTAAATGAAGATCGCCTGGTTAAAGTCGCCTTTTCTATTAATACGCTCGATGAAAAACTACGGGCCAAACTGGAGCCGCGTACTGCTAGCATTAAAAAACGATTCGAAAGCATGGAGCTTTTGGCCGCAAATAATATTCCCATTGGCATTATGATCGCTCCCATTATACCTGGCTTAAATAGTCATGAAGTTTTAGATATTGCAAAGAGGGCCGCAGACACAGGAGCTAGTGAACTGGGCCACACCCTAGTGCGATTAAATGGTCCGCTCATTCCAATTTTCTCCAATTGGCTGGCCGAGCATTTCCCCGATCGGAAAGAGAAGGTTTTAAAGCTAATTGCCGAGTGTCACAACGGAAGTTTAGAGGATTTTAAATCTGGTCGCAGAATGAGAGGAGAAGGTCCAGTTGCTGAGCAAATTAATGACACGATTAAATTGGCGCGCAAAAAGTATTTTGCCGATAAATTACAATTTAAATTCAACCAAGACGATTTTATACATCTACCGAAAGGGCAATTTAGCTTAGAACTTTAGTGCTGAAAAAATGCCCCCTAAGCATGAGCAGCTTGGTTTAAATTAATATAAAGTTTAGGCAAATTGCTCCAAGCCCTGCTTAGGAAAGGCAAAGAACGTTAAAGTACAGGAAGCTCGGTTTTTAGATTACAACCACCGGAAACTAATAACTTGTTTTAAGTCTGGGTGCAAGCTTTTGGCCACAGGACAATTACGGCCAATGCCTTCTAAAACCTTCTGCATCTTAGTGCTACAGTTAGCTTTAAGGCTCACCTCAACATGCACTTCGCCAATGCGGCGAGGCTCAGAATACATTACTTTTTGCACCTTCGCCGTGCAGCTTTCTAAGTCAAAGCCTTCTTCAATGGCCCGAATTCCCATTACCGTAATCATGCAGGCCGCTAAAGAAGTAGCCATCGTATCGGTGGGCGAAAAGGCTTCTCCTTTGCCGTGATTATCTGTAGGAGCATCTGTAATAAAGGTCTTTCCTGACTTTAAGTGCTGCGCTTCTAAACGCATTGCGCCCAAGTATTGGAGCTTTGAAGTTAATGCCATATTGCTTTTTTTGAAAATGGTATTTATGCTTGCTAAGTTAATCCCTCTGCGGGAGATATATTTGCTTAAAAGTTATACTTAAATAGATTTTGATAATCGAAATTTAAAAAGCATAACTGAAACTAATATTAAATTTGTCATCTAAATAAAAAGACATGAGACTACCTATAATTAAACACGCCGTAGATTTTATTGAAGAAAATGATGCCGACTGGGTACATGAAACCATTGAGTTTTTAGAACACATGGCAGATGCCAAGGGAATGAAGGATGAGGAACTTGAAGTAATAGGTGAGTTACTATCCAATTTTTACGGCGCCATTGAAGTAAATAAGGATATGAAAACAGGCACCGCTCGTAAGGAAGCACTGAATAATTTTATGAAACGGGTAACTGGCTCTATCAACTAAACAATTCGCAAGATTTCTTGTCAATAAAGCTATACTAAAATCTATGCGCGGAATTCGTTTCAGTGAGTTTACTGGGAAAAATCAAACACCTTTTGAGAAGCTTTTTGGCATTTTCAAAGAGCTCCTATTACATACTTCGGGTGACGTAGATGAATCTTTAGATTGGCTGAGAGAATTGGATAAGGAATACAACTTAACTACGGCCGAGTATACCATAGATGACTTTATTGAAGACTTAAAAAAGAAAGGTTTTCTGCGCGAAGAGATCGACAATCCAGATGGCGATGGTGGCTTAAGCATTACCGCCAAAACGGAAAGGTCGATTCGCAAAAGTGCTTTAGAGCAGGTTTTCGGTAAACTAAAAAAAGGTAATCAAGGAAATCATCAAACCAATAAGAGTGGTCAAGGTGATGAGGCTAGTAGTAATTTAAAACCTTTTCAATTTGGTGATTCGCTCAATCAAATTGACATGAACCAGAGTATTAAGAATGCCTTTGCCAATAATGGTATCGACAATCTAGACCTTCGCCAAGAGGATTTGGTAGTTAAAGAGGAGCTTTATAAATCGCAGCTTAGCACGGTTTTAATGATAGATATTAGCCACTCCATGATTCTATATGGAGAAGATCGTATCACCCCAGCTAAAAGAGTAGCCCTTGCCTTAGCTGAGTTTATAAAAAGTAAATATCCTAAAGACACCCTAGAAATAATAGTTTTTGGTAACGATGCCTGGCAAATTGAATTGGAAGAAGTTCCTTATTTAAAAGTCGGTCCCTATCATACCAATACTGTCGCAGGATTAGATTTGGCCATGGATTTATTGCGCCGCAAGAAAAATGCTAATAAGCAGATTTTTATGATAACTGATGGCAAGCCCAGCTGCTTACACGAAGCCGACGGCAGCTATTATAAAAACAGCTTTGGCTTAGATGATCTTATTGTAAATAAGTGTTACAATCGCGCTGCTGCTTGCCGTAGAGCTAATATTCCTATAACTACCTTTATGATTGCGCAAGATCCTTATCTCCAGCAATTTGTACAAAACTTCACACAAGCGAATAAAGGGAAAGCTTTTTACACCGGGCTAAAAGGTTTGGGAGAATTCATCTTTCAAGACTATGAAAACAATCGCAAAAGAACCATTCGATAAGCAATGAAAGACATAAAAACATTAGGAGAGCTTAAAGCTTCTGGCTATCAGTCCGAAAGTATAAAAGAGGAATTACGCCGCAACCTTATTACACACCTGCAGAAAGGCACCACGGTATTTCAAGGAATTCATGGTTATGAAGATAGCGTTATTCCCGAACTTGAAAGAGCCATTTTAGCCGGGCATAACATTAATTTTTTGGGTTTACGCGGTCAAGCCAAGACGCGTATGGCTCGGCAAATGACGGATTTATTAGACGAGTACATTCCCGCCGTGGCAGGCTCGGAAATTAATGACGATCCACTGCAGCCTATTTCTCGCTTTGCCAAAGACTTAATTGCGGAGAAAGGCGATAACTGTCCCATCCATTGGATTCATCGCAGTGATCGATATTTTGAAAAATTAGCGACGCCCGATGTTACCGTGGCCGACTTAATTGGAGACGTTGATCCTATAAAAGCCGCTAGTTTAAAGCTGCCCTACTCCGACGAGCGTACTTTACATTTCGGCATGATTCCACGGGCCAACCGTAGCATTTTTGTAATTAACGAATTACCCGATTTACAGTCACGTATTCAAGTAGCCTTATTCAATATTTTACAGGAAGGCGACATCCAAATCAGAGGTTTTCAATTAAGGCTAAACCTAGATTTGCAGTTTATTTTCACTGCAAATCCCGAAGATTATACCAATCGTGGCAGTATTGTTACTCCTTTAAAAGATCGTATCGGTAGTCAGATCCTAACACATTACCCCGAAACAATTGAGATTGCGCGCAAAATTACGGCACAAGAAGCCAAGCTAAAGCAAGAGCAGTCTGAACATATTGGCATACCCGACATTGCCCTAGATCTTTTAGAGCAAATTGCATTTGAAGCGCGTGACAATGAATATATTGATGCTAAGAGTGGGGTCTCTACTCGACTGACCATTTCTGCATTAGAGAATTTAATTAGCACTGCAGAACGCAGGCAATTAATAAGTGGCGCCAAAAATACGCAAGTGCGGTTAGGCGATTTTATGGGTATTATTCCCGCCATCACTGGTAAGGTTGAGTTGGTGTACGAAGGAGAACAAGAAGGAGCTGGCATGGTAGCTGAATCTTTAATTGGCCTAGCGGTTAAAAGTCTCTTTCCAAAATACTTTCCAGACTTAGATAAACTAAAAGCCAGCGATGAATCTAGTCCTTATCGCGATCTCATTAATTGGTTTACTAAAAGCAATACCGTCGACTTACACTTTGATTGCAGTGATGCGGAGTATCAAAAAGCCCTGTCTGCCATAAAGCCATTAGAGCAGCTTATTAAAACGCATCAGCCGGAAGCTAGCAAAGAAGAAAAATACTTTTTAATGGAAATGGTATTATGGGCTTTGGCGGAGTACTCCAAATTAAATAAAGAACGTATTCGCGAAGGTTTCAACTTTGCCGATTTATTTGGTTCATATTTACGCAGCGGAGAGATTTAAATGGTTTGATTTCTGCGCTTTCGCAGATGGATTTAATTTAAGAGCGTCGCACTGGCACTAGTGTGACGCTCTTTTTTTTATCTTTTACAAGAGATAATTTAACTCCTCAATTCCTCTATATCTGCTAAGATATCTTTAAGCCTTTGGATTTGGCGGCCGTAAACAAGATTTAGGTCAAACATGTAAATCCGTCCTGCAAAAATGGCCAGAATTAAGGTAATAGTTAATACGCCCAATACTAAGTATAATGGATAGCCGAAAAACAAAATCATTTCTGGAAAATGGTCTTGTAAGCTTAACATAAAGATTTCTCCCGGCACATCACCACCCATGGAACCAAACCAAAAACCTGCGATTACCGATAAAAATACGAAAGGATAGAATAGTCTAGCAAACTTTTGATTGAGAGCAATCATATGCTGGAGCCAAGAATTGAAAGATTGCAGATATTGGTAACTATTTACATTTTTATCGATCTCAAACAATCCTTTCATTAATTTATAATTGACAGCGGCTAAGAGCAGAAGAGCAATAAAAAAACCAATCCCCATATAAGGTATTTTCACAAGCCACGACATTAGCAAGATGGCAAAAGCCCCTATTACTATTGCTCTTATGTTTAGCCTAAACATACGCGCAAACTTCTCAACTATGTGCTCAGACTTTCTATCGTAGAGATTTTGGAGCTTCGGTGCAACCAGTTCTTCGCTCCTTAAAAAGCCTTCTTTCCAAATAGATTCAATTGACTTTTCCATCTAATATTTTCTTTAGTCTTTCTTTAATTCGTTTAATGCGTACCCCGATATTATTGGGGTTTGTGCCAATTATGTCTGCAATTTCTTGATATGACTTTTCCTCGAGATAGAGTAAAATTACTCCTCTGTCGATTTCTGAAAGCTGCCTTATTGCATCGTAGAGCTCTTTCAAAGAGTCATCTATTCTGGTAGAGCTTTCCTCCGCGGGTTCAGAAGGCATATAATCTGAAGCAAAATATTGGTGGTTATTTTTCTTCTTTTTAAGTAAGCTCATGCTTACATTTAAAGAGAGGCGATACACCCAAGTGGACCACTCCGACTGACCTTTAAAGTTCCCTCTACTTTTCCAAATCTGTAAACATACTTCTTGATAATAGTCTTCAAAATCTTCCTGCGTATTTGTATAAGCTCTACAAATCTTTATAATAATAGCAGCATGGGGTAAAATAGACGATGTGTAAAAATCACTGCTCACTCATTTTATTTTTTAAAGCCTAGAGCAAGTTCCCCAAGGCCTTAGCTTGAAGCTCCAATCTACGACCAATTAAAACACCGGCTAGCATTCCAAAACAGATGCCCATAGTCATTCCCTCTTGGCCAAAAACCACTCCAATAGAAATACCGAATAGAGTACCTAAGCCCACGCCCATGTTTATATAATACCCCTTGGTGAAAAGCGAGAATTGTTCGCGTAGATACTTTTTAAATTCCTCAAAAATCTTTTTCAATTGTTTCTTTGGCAGTGGCTTAGAAGTATCTAAATCAAAAGCTGACAATTGATCTTGAATTGATTGAAGCTCTCTTTCTGATAAATTTCTATGCTCCAAATTAAGGAGTAAGTCTAAAAACTGCTGTGCTAGCTTCTTTTCAGATTTTTTACTTGCGCTTAAAAGGTATTGCCTAAAATAATTTTCTGCGTCCTTAAGGGTCATATCTTTATTCTTTATTTGGTTAGTGTCCAAAATAGAAGATTATTACAGCCCTTGGTACTTTTTTTTTAGGTCTACTCTTAAGGCACCAGTAAATCAGGATAACATATCTTTAGTTTATAATATGAGTACATTGAGGTTTGAAACGAAAAAAGATTGGATGGGTAAATTACTTTTATTCGTGCCTTGTCTACTAATTACCATACTTAGTCTTGCGAGTGTATTCGGGCTAAACTTTGGTATGGATCTGCCACCAAGCCAAACTCTCCTATTTGCATCTATATTTTTTTGGACCTGGCTCCTCTTAGCCTGGAAATTCACCTATTACACCTTAGATGAAAAGCATTTATCCGTAAGGTTTGCATTGTTCTTTAGCAGAAGAGTAAAGCTTGAGCAAATCAAGGAAGTTAATACTCAAACCTTTGGCAGAAGGATTTACGGTTTGTCTAAAGATGTTTTGGCCATTAAAATGACCAATGGTGGACAACTAAATATCTCGCCTGTGAAAAGGGCGGAGCTGAAAACGGAAATAGAAAAGCGGAGAAATAATATATTAGGTTGATACAACTAAAAATGATTTTTAAAAACCATTAAAGAGACCTTGGGTATTGCAAGGCAGCCTTTTGCGCTTGAATAATATGTCTTTCATTATGATATACCAGAAAACGAAGGGTATCTCCCAAGCGGAGTTTAATGAATTTAGAGAGGGAAATATTGGTTTTAATCTTGTTTAAATCGCTCGTTTCTGCCTTAAGCAAAAGGGTATCTAGCCACTCTAATTGCTTTGCCAACTGATGGATGCTTGCTGCGCTAAGTTTGGAGCCAGTGGTATCCATTTCCTTGGTAGCCTTTAATTTCTTTTTGTTAGTAGCTTTAATGCTATCGACAAAAAAGTTCCCTAAAATTCCGGTTCTAAAATACTCGCTTGCTGGGGCGGTAGAATTTTCCAGTCGCTGCTCAATTTCGGGTAAATAAAACTTACCGTAAAGATATAAATGCTCTAAGCATTCTAAAACACTCCACTCATTGGCACTGGCTTTAAAATTTAATTCTTGAGAAGAGTACTGATTAAAGTCCAATACTTGCATGCTAGCTGTTTTTGTCATTTCTCTTAGCTCCTTTATCAATTTTGCTTGCTCAATTTTCATTTCTAATCTTTTGGTAAAGGTCTGCCTAGCTGCTTTAGTAGCTCTTGACGGAAATCAAGAATTTCGGATTCTACTTAAAGTTTCAGGACTCATTCTTAAATAAGAGGCAATATATTTTAGGGGAACATGCTGGAATAGTTGAGGGCTGCGTGCTAATACTCGTTTAAGTCTCTCTTGGGGAGAATCGTGCATTAAATCAAGTTCACGATCTAATTGTTGTACCAGCATTGCTTCAAGAAAATGAGGGTAGCCGCTGCTATTGGCCACAATATTTAGAACTTGCTCCCTTTTTAAAACCTTCACTTTGCATTCGCGGATCGTTTCTATAAAAAGCTCCGAAGGCTTGCGATTAAAAAAGGAGGACAGTGAATTTAGAATTGAACCATTATAGCCTAAGCGAATAATGTTTTCTCTTAACTCAGATTGGTAAAAAATCTTTACCGCTCCTTCCTCAATTAAATAAAGCTTATTTTCTACTTCCCCTGCGGCGGTAAGAAAGTGGCCTTTTTTACAGCTCATGCTTTGGGACTTCTCCTCAAAAGCTTTTAATAAATTTTGGCTGAAGTCAATTTTATTAGTCTCGGCATTCATTTTACTGGCAGTGCTAGATAAGCTGTGGAATACTAAGCTGAAGATTAAAATAAAAACCCTTGAAAGAACCACCCTAACAAGGCTAAGAAAGTCGTCATTAAGATAATTGTCAGTGCTATATCCCTCCTTTTTCGCTTGGCTAAATCTAGTCTTATTTTTGCCAGGTTTTCGGGGCTCGCCTGCTTTTGGAGGAGTCGTTTTAATTCTCGTCCCCCCTTAGCGGGAGAAGCATTCTTATTATCATAAAGAGTCTTCCGATCGCGTGCATTATTCTTTAAGCTCGAAATCATTGCTGCTACGGAACCGCCAAAACTCATAGGATAGTACAATTTTTAGGCAATTTAAGCCATCCCATTGATATTCCTAATTAGGGCTCTACTCTTTTAAAAGTACTTTCGTCATTTGTAATAAAAGCGAAAAGGGAGCGCAATGGTTTTAAAAAGCCCCTTTGCCTTTCGGCAGATGAAAACCACGAGACCTTTCCGAAAATTAAAAGTGTTGAAAGGCAGCTTGGCATACCTGCCAGCAAGAGTTTAGATATTTGAGTTTCTAGGATACCTCTAAAATTTCTTCATCGCTTAGATAAAGGTAAGGCCAGTAAGGCATTGTCTCTTGCTTCTATTGCAAGTCCTTAAGCTTTAATTCTTCCTCAGAATAGCTTTATAAAAAAGCAAAAATTAAAGGCCTAGCAACAGAGCCGCCTTAGGGATTGAAGGGAAAAGCCCACAGGCCCAAAAGGGCCGAGGACTTGGAACGGAAAGCCCGCCCCGAAGCTTGCGCAGGGGAAGGCCCAAAAAAACTAAAATCTTTAAAGCGCGTGCTGATTAATTTCTGCTTCAATGGCGCTGCGTAAACTATGACTGATGGGCCATAAAGGTTGGCGCATGTGGGGAGGAATGACTTCTAAAAGGTCGAGTGCCGCTTTTACACCACCCGGGTTTCCTTCCGCAAAAAGCAGTTGGGTAACGGTGAAAAGTCGGTAATGAAGGCTGCGAGCCGTGGCAAAATTTCCCTCCAAAGACTGGCGCACCATTTCGGTAAATACGGCAGGAAAGGCTTGGCCGCTAACACTGATAACCCCATCGCCCCCAGCAGCAATTATGGCTAGCGTAAGATTGTCTTCCCCACTAAGAACTAAAAATCCCTCGGGGCGATCCTTAATAATGGCCATTACTTGTTCTAGGTCGCCACTCGCCTCTTTTACTGCAATTACATTTTTAAAATCGTGAGCAATGCGCAAAGTAGTTTCGGCACTCACATTAGAACCGGTGCGGCTGGGAACATTGTAGAGAATAATGGGTAAAGGGCTGTGTTCACTAATTTGTTTAAAGTGCTGATAAATCCCTTCTTGAGTGGGTTTATTGTAATAGGGTGAAACCGATAAAATTGCATCCACCCCAGTGAGGTCGTCGTTTTGCAGCGAATTTATCACAGCCTGAGTATTGTTCCCACCAATTCCATAAACGATAGGCACGCGCTGGGCATTAGCTTCTACAACCGCTTTTAAAACCGCTTGCTTTTCTTCTGCCGATAAAACAGCATTTTCACCCGTGGTTCCCATCACTACCAAATACTCTACTCCCCCTTCGATACAATGGCTAACCAAGCGTTCTAGAGCATTAAAATCGATAGTTAAATTGCTAGTAAAAGGAGTGACTAAGGCTACTCCAGTTCCTCTTAATGTTTTCATTTTATTTATTTATAAATGCTAAAATCTTTAACAGAGCAAGACGAGCATCGGCTCCTTGCTTTTTAATGTTAAAATCTAATTGCAAGTGAGACCAGGGCTTTTTCTCATTACCAAAATTAACCTTTAAACTAGCATGACTGCCATTGCGAACATACTGAGCTGCAAAGTGGTCGCCCTGGCTGAGGTCTACAAACACGTCGTATTTATTGCTAATCATATCATTGAAAGCATCGTTTTTAGGCCGCCCCCACCAACTGAGGTCACTACGACAAAAGTAATTAGGAACTAAATCTTGCGGAAGCTCCTTTTCTTTATTGGGAAAAAAAGCGATAGTATCTACCTGCTTCCCTTCCTTTTGCAAAATCTCCTGCCAGTTCATCACCTCAGAAAACGGTAATTGGTCATATTGATAAAATAGGAGGAATTTCTTACTCTTATCAAAGCCAGGATAGGACTCTGTATTATCGGGTCGGATTTTTAGTAAATCACGTTTACGGTACCATTCTAAAAGCCTCATTATTGGTGGATTAATCGGTCAAACTCATTTTCGTCGATAATGGTGATACCGAGGTCTTCCGCCTTTTTGCGTTTGCTAGGCCCCATCCCTTCTCCTGCTATAATCATACTAGTTTTGGCAGAAACCGATCCTGTATTTTTACCGCCGTGCAATTCTATTAAGGCCTTTATTTCATTGCGCGAAAAACGCTCGAAAGAGCCGGAAATAACGATAGTTTTTCCTTCCAGTTTTTTACTCGCTCCCTCCTGCTTTTCAATTTCAAAGCGCAAAGGAACTTCTTCTAATCTTTGCAGCATGGCCCGATGTCTTTCGTCTTGGAAATAATCTAAAAGGCTTTGTGCTATGCGTTCGCCAATTTCATTAACATTGAGCAGTTCTTCTAGCGTGGCCACTTTTAAAGCTTGCATTGTTTCGAAGTGGCGGGCGAGCTTTTTAGCTACCGTTTCACCCACATAGCGAATGCCCAAACTAAAGAGGACCCTTTCGAAAGGAATCTTTTTACTGGCCGCTATGCCATCAATAATATTCTGGGCCGACTTCTCCGCCATACGCTCAAGGGGCAGTAAATCCTCTTTTTGCAAATGGTATAAATCTGAAGCGTCTTTTATTAAGCCCGCTTGCACAAACTGCTCAACAGTTTCGGCGCCCATGCCTTCAATATCCATGGCCTTACGGCTGATGAAATGCTGAATTCTTCCGCTAATTTGCGGGGGACAACCGAGTTCATTGGGACAATAATGGAGAGCTTCCCCTTCTTCCCGTCGCAATGGCGAATCACATTCTGGACAAGTTTCGGCATAATTAAATTCTGCTGCATGGGGGGCACGCTTGCTAAAGTTCACCCCTACTACCTTGGGAATAATTTCACCACCTTTTTCTACATAAACGCTATCGCCTTCACGCAAATCTAACTTAGCAATTTGATCGGCATTATGAAGACTAGCGCGCTTAACGGTGGTGCCCGCTAAGGAAACGGGCTTGAGGTTTGCCACGGGAGTAATTGCTCCAGTGCGTCCCACTTGATAGCTAATGCTCTCTAAAATTGTCTCTTGCTGCTCTGCTTTAAACTTGTAGGCGATAGCCCATCGTGGACTTTTTGCGGTAAAACCAAGACGGTCTTGCAAGCGGTAATCGTTTACTTTAATTACGATACCATCGATTTCAAAAGGGAGCTTATGCCGCTCTTCGTTCCAGTAATTGATGAAGTTAAAAATCCCTTCCGCATCTTTTGCTTTTTCAATATAACGTTTTGCGGGTGAAGGAATTTTGAAACCCCATTCGGCCGTGGCTAAAACTGCTTCGTAATGGTTAGAGAATATCCTTTGATCGAGCATCACATAATAAAGCAAACAATCGAGTGGTCGCTCTGCTACTAATTTAGAATCTTGCATTTTCAAGCTACCAGAAGCAGAATTCCGAGGATTGGCAAAAGCTTCTAAACCTTCTTCTATCCTACTTTGATTTAATGCGGCAAAACCTGCCAGAGGCATAAATACTTCACCTCTAATCTCAAATTCTTCTGGGTAATTATCGCCGCGCAATCGCAAAGGAACGGTAGCAATAGTTTTAATATTATTGGTGATTTCGTCGCCTTTACTGCCATCACCGCGAGTTAAAGCCTGAGTAAGCTCGCCCTTTTCGTAGCGAATACTAATGGCTGCACCATCGTATTTCAACTCACACACAAAATCAATTTCTTCTTCGGGGATTAATTTCTGTATGCGCTGAATATACTCTTCTAGCTCTTCTCGGCTGTAAGTATTGCTCAGCGAAAGCATGGGATACTTATGCTCTTTGGTAGGAAAGTCTTTTGTAATATCTCCTCCTACCCTTTTGGTGGGTGAATTAGGATCATTGAATTGCGGAAACTCATTTTCTAGCCTTTGCAGCTCCTCCAATAATTGATCGAATTCATAATCCGAAATTTCTGGAGAATCTAAAATATAGTATTGATAATTATACTGCTCTAAGTCTTTGCGTAGAGCCAGTATTCTTGCTTGCGCGCTTTCCGTCTTCATATTTCAAATTTAAAGTCTTCCCTTAAAGTGAAGAAGTTCTAGCCTATAATTTGTTAACAGCTTAGGAACATTATCGGGCTTTCGCAAGATGTGATTTTATAGCTGTTTTAGCCTTCTGAATTATTAATAGGTCTACGAGAAAAAAGAAATCTAATGGGGAAATTATCATAGCCGCTCATCTACTGCCAAGTGATTTAAACATGGGCTAGAGTATGGCGCCCCAAAGCAGGGTGCTTTTTACTTTTTCAGCGTTTGAATACTGTAATCCTCTTCGTAATTGCAAGCCTTAATATGATCTGCTTCGCGCTTACCACTGCGCTCATCTCCGAAGGCTAGACGTTTACGACGCTTCTCACCCTCATAATATTCTTTACTGCGATACCAATAATGATTGATGCGCAAAACTTCGGGCTTTATTTCGGGCTGCTGAGAAGTATAATCGCTACCATCAGCGTACACAATTTTACTAGCCCTTCTGCGAAAGGGAAAATGCGGTCCCTCTAAAAAGCCGAAACTATTGGCCAAATACAAAATTGGCTTGCCCATTTTATGTTCTCCTAAACTAATGTGGGCGCGCCAAGTCAGCTGACTGATTAGGGATTTTTTAGGATTCAATTTGGCCAAGTTACTATCGCCGAACATTAGCCAGTTTACAAAGACTGCTGCGATCTTTTCCCCTTTAAAGACACTTAAAATTGAGGGTATTTTTTTGCCTTCCGGATTAAATAAAAACTCATCTACGTCTAGTATCGCTACCCAAGCATTATTGCCTTCTGCCAGAGCAATTACTTCCAGTAATTTATTGAGTTCTTTGGCTTGAATACGAGTATTCATTTCCGCAGAAGACGTGTTTTGCAGATAGACCTGTCCGGCTAAAATATAAGGCTCCAGCACTGCGGCATACGTATCATCGCTAAAATTATTAGCCAAGTAAAACTGCCTCACACCTTGCGCCAAATGGAAGTCTAGCCATTCCTTTAAAAAAGGAGCTTCATTTTTAAAGACGGTGGCCACAAAAAGAGGGGCCTCCTCCACTGCCTTGGCGGCAAAGAGTGAGGCCCATAATTCTTTAATTTTATAGAGCAGCTTGAGCCGCATTTATTGATCTTTCAGTAATTTACGGTATTTAATGCGCGTGGGTTGCAAGTCGCCCAAACGTTTACGCTTATTCTCTTCGTAGTCGCTAAAACCACCTTCAAAATAGTATACATTCGAATCGCCCTCAAAGGCTAAGATATGGGTACATACGCGATCTAAGAACCAGCGATCGTGACTAATAATTACGGCACAACCGGCAAAATTATCTAAAGCTTCTTCTAATGCTCTGAGTGTATTTACATCCAAATCGTTGGTCGGCTCATCTAATAATAAAACATTGCCCCCTTCTTTTAAAGCCATCGAGAGATGCAGGCGGTTACGCTCACCCCCAGAGAGAGTTGCTACCTTTTTACTTTGTTCTGAACCCGCAAAATTGAAACGACTCAAATAGGCGCGGGCATTAATTTTACGATCGCCCACCATGATCTCTTCATCACCTTGAGAAATAACTTCGTAGATCGACTTTTCCGGTAGCAAATCTTCGTGGCTTTGATCTACGTACGAAATTTTAACCGTCTCTCCCACTTTAAACTCTCCCGCATCAGGTTCTTGCTGATCCATAATCATACGGAAAATGGTAGTCTTACCCGCGCCGTTTGGCCCGATAATCCCAACAATTCCTGCTGGCGGCAAGTCAAATTCCAAATTGTCATAAAGCAGTTTATCACCGAAGCCCTTCTTAACATTTTTTGCTTCAATAACGTTTGTTCCTAAACGTGGACCATTGGGAATGAATATTTCCAATTTATCTTCCCGCGATTTCTGCTCTTCGTTTAAAAGCTGGTTGTAATTATTAATACGCGCCTTTCCTTTGGCTTGTCTGCCCTTAGGACTCATACGCACCCAGTCCAACTCTCGTTCTAGGGTTTTACGACGTTTACTTTCTTGCTTCTCCTCTTGTTGTAAGCGCTTTGATTTTTGGTCTAGCCAAGAGCTGTAATTACCCTTCCAGGGGATACCTTCACCACGGTCTAATTCTAAAATCCAGCCGGCAACATTGTCTAAGAAGTAACGGTCGTGTGTTACTGCAATCACAGTACCTTTATACTGTTGTAGATGCTGCTCAAGCCAAAGCACAGACTCTGCGTCTAAGTGGTTGGTAGGCTCATCTAAAAGTAGTATTTCGGGTTGTTGAATTAAGAGGCGACATAAGGCCACTCGGCGGCGCTCACCACCCGAGAGCACAGAAATAGGAGTATCTGGCTCAGGGCAACGCAAGGCATCCATCGCACGACTAAGAACCGTATCTAGTTCCCAGGCATTAGTAGCATCTATGCGATCTTGCAATTCCGCCTGGCGGGCCATGAGTTTTTCCATTTTATCGGGATTCTCATAAACCTCTGGTAAGCCAAAGTCATCGTTTATTTTATTATACTCCTCTAAAATGGCAACAGTTTCAGCGGCCCCTTCTTTTACAATATCAATTACCGTTTTCGATTCGTCTAGCTCCGGTTCTTGCTCTAGGTACCCCACTTTGTAACCCGGTGAAAAAACCACATCGCCTTGGTAATTTTTTTCAATTCCTGCTATTATTTTAAGAAGGGTAGATTTACCACTACCGTTAAGACCGAGAATACCGATCTTCGCTCCATAAAAGAAGCTCAAATAAATATTCTTGAGTACCGTTTTGTTATTTTGCGAGTAGGTTTTAGTTACCCCACTCATAGAAAAGATTACTTTATTATCGTCAGACATATCTCTTTGAAAAATATTAATTCTATTATTCTCAACTCGGGCCATTGGGCTCTAAAGCGCTTCAAAGATAAGCAGAGTAAGTCTTTCCGCTACTATCTTTTGCTAGCATTCTTCATCTCCATCTATCCCCTCCAGGCTCAGCAAATTATAGATGGTTGGGTATTGGATGAAAACACCGAAGAAACTGTACCGGGCGTGCACGTAATTAATAAGAGCACTCTAAAGGGCACCACTACCGACGCCAATGGTTACTTCTCTTTGAAATTAGCAAAAGGAGACACGATCATCTTTTCCAATATTGCTTACAAATATTTTTATTTCATCTACTCAGATAGTACCGCAGCGCTTAAAGAGGTGATAATTAAAATGGAAGAGCAAAATTATTTATTAGATGAAGTAAGCGTTTTCAGCTATACCTTAACGACCAATAAACCGCGGGAAATGCCCTTGCGTAAGCCAGCAATACCCGATAATTCTGAGATTCGTGAACCGCAGCTTATTGCAGCTGGGCTAAATAACCCGGCCGAATTTCTTTATAATCTCTTCGGCTCCAAGCCAAAACAATTAAGACGCTTGGCTCAGTTAAAAGCAGAAGATGCCTACCGCGACAAATTAGAAGAATCAAATAATCGCTCGGCCGTAGTGCGTTTAACTGGGCTTTCGCAAGAAGAGCTCGAAGCATTTATGTTCTATTGCAAATTTGCACGAGTTAATATGCACAGCCTTAACGACTACGAATTTTTGCTATCTGTGCAAGCGTGCTACCGCCAATATGTTAAAGAAAGAGAACTGGAGGGCTTCCTAGATCAATTTAATTAGGTGGACTTTAGCCTATTTTTTATAACTTAGGGCTAACCAATCTATTACCACCATGAAACTAGATCTTTTAAAGTCACGTGTTCTCAACTTATTTATTGAGGCTTGCGCTGATAGCTTAAACTGCGAGATTCACGCTGCTAAACTTATCAGTTTGCTACAAGAGAAAAATCTAATCCTCAATTCGATTAAAGAAAAGCAAGACCTCGGTAAGGCCGTTTTAGCTGAAGTACCCAATTTAATCACAGGCCTTTCCAGAGCCCGCACTAAACTCATCTCAGCGGAAGGTTATCGATTAAAAACAAGTGATGATTTGATTGAAGATGTTCTGAATCATCTGCCTTATCTCAGGTCATTTAAGGCACTAAGCGCTTAGAATTAATAACTTCTCCGTCCAGGTCGTAGCAAAAGGTCCAACGAAAGTGTTCTTCCTCTTTAGGCTGAAGTATAAGTACCTCTAAATGCTCTACTTTCAGCTGGATTATGCTGAAGTGTAGTTCTTCACTCCTAACTGGTTTATCCGCATCATACAGAGATCCCGGTGCTATTTTACTGTTGTAATCTGTAAGTTGATGGGCAGATAAACTTCCTTTTGCCTTTTCGTAAAGCGGACCTTTATTTATAATAGTTATTAACCCTGAAAGGCGAAGCTGAATAAGCTCAGTATGGCTGTAGGCTAAAGCTTCCGTAAAAGCATGCTCCTGCCAGTGTTTTAGCTTAGGACTGCGAGAGTCAGTATAAAAATTAAGTGTTTTATTCTTTAAATCTAAAGAACGTAAAACCATAGTTCTTAGTCGCGGTTTACCAAAGGCATCAACGCTTGATAAAACCATGCGCTGGAATTCTTTTCTCTCATATAAATGCTCCGATATTAAGTTCCATAGCTGAGCATCGTCTTTAAAAAAATATTCGGAAGCTTCAATTTTCATATTTTAAATAAGCCAAATAGCACTAAAAAGTTTGCATTGAGCACTTTTCGGAGCTAAAGCTATTATTTTTGCCGCCTATGCAATCAGAGCAAGAAAAGTACATGCAACGATGTTTGCAGTTGGCGCAACACGGCGAAGCTACTAGCAGCCCTAACCCCATGGTTGGTTCGGTAATCGTTCATCAAGGAAAAATTATCGGAGAAGGCTGGCACCAAAGAGCTGGCGAAGCGCATGCAGAAGTAAAGGCTATTGCCAGCATTGAACAAACTGAGCTTTTAAAAGAATCAACTCTCTATGTAAATTTAGAGCCTTGTTCGCATTATGGGCGCACACCACCTTGTTCAGACCTCATTATTAAACATCAAATTCCGCGAGTTGTAATTGGTTGTCGCGACAAAAACAGCCTGGTAAATGGCAAAGGCATCGCGAAGTTAAGAAAGGCGGGCATTGAGGTCACGGAAAATATCTTAGCGAAAGAATGCGAATTTTTAAATCGTAAATTTTTTACTTTTCATAGTAAAAAAAGACCCTACATTCTTTTAAAATGGGCCCAAAGCAGCGATGGCTTTATGGATATTAATCGCCAGCTGAAAGAAAAAGGCATTTACTGGATAAGCCAGCCCGAAACGCGTCCTTTTGTGCATCGAGAACGCGCCAAGTGTGATGCAATTTTAGTGGGCGTAAACACAGTATTAAATGATGATCCGCATTTGGGCATAAGCGAATATTCATCCACAAAAGAATTAAAACGGCTAATTCTTGACCCCAAAGGAAGACTGGAGTCCAGTAAACAGGTTTTTCGAGATGAAAACTTTCTTTATTTTTCTGAACAAGAACGAGGAATTGAAACCCAAATCTTAAATCCAAAGAACCTCCTTAATAGCCTCTTAGAAATCTCATATAAAAATGATATTCAGAGTATTATGGTCGAGGGCGGCGCTTTTACTTTGCAGAAATTTATAGAAGCCGAGCTATGGGACGAAGCCCTAATAATTACTGGTACAAGCAAATTAAAAGCTGGCCTAAAAGCCCCTAAAATAGAAGTCAAGCCAAGCGAGGACTTTTACCTTAAAAAAGACCACATTCAAAGAATTTTCAGCTTATGATTTGGATACTCTTTAGCATTCTCAGCTCCATCATGATTTTTGTAGTCTTCACCTATCTAAAGAAGTTTTCGATAGATAATCTACAGGCCATTTTAATCAATTACTTGGTGGCTTTTAGTATCGGTCAAGCCCAGATGGGTTTTTCTCGGCCTTTAGGAGAAATTATTCAGCAACCTTGGCTTAGCTCAGTACTGATATTAGGATTTTTATTTATTACCTTATTTAACCTCATGGCTTGGGTTAGCCAAAATTTTGGACTTACTACAGTAAGCATAGCAGTTAAAATGTCGGTGATGGTTCCCATTAGTTTTGGCATTTTTTATTATCACGAAAGTGCCTCCGCATTAAAAATTAGCGCAATAATTTTAGCACTCTTAGCGGTCTGGATGTCAACATATAAACCTGCCCGGATAAAATCGAATCCCCTTAGTATTATTTTGCCCATTCTCTTATTCTTAGGCTCTGGATTTCTCGATGCATTTTTAAAATACAATCAAGAAGAATTAGTTCCTGCAGCAGATCAAGCGTGGTTTGCCGGCAGTATTTTTGGATTTGCAGCTATTTTTGGCATTCTTGCTATTGTTTACCGCTATTTTAAGATGCACGTTCCCTTTCAAGGAAAAGCGATTATTGCTGGCATTGCCTTGGGAGTGCCTAATTACGGAAGCATTTATTTTTTACTCCGTGCTCTCGACAGCCCTGGCATAGAAAGCTCTAGTCTCTTTGCTATTAATAATGTTGGTATTGTGGCCCTTTCTTCCCTTTTAGGGTATTTTGCATTTAAAGAAAAACTTAGTTCTATTAATATTGCGGGAATTATTCTAGCTATTGTCGCTATTATATTAATCACCTCCGTATTATGATTCAGGAAGCGCTTGCAGGAGATCATTATCAAAGTATTAGTAATGATGGCGAGGCCCTATTCAAAGATAGAGGCTCCAAGTTTTACGCTTTTGCCAGACCCATCAAGAGCATCACTGAGTTTCAAGACTTCCAAGAAGAACTAAAGGCTAAATTCCACGATGCTAGGCACTTTTGTTATGCCTATCGTTTCCAACCCAAGCGCCCTGAAGTTCGTATTAATGATGATGGCGAACCGGCTCATTCTGCTGGTACTCCCATCTTTAACGCTTTAATGAGTGCTGAACTTTGGGATATTGCGGTAATTGTTGTGCGCTATTTTGGAGGTACAAAATTAGGAGTGCCAGGATTAATTAATGCCTATCGAGAATCTGCAACAAGCGCAATTGAAAACTGCCAAAGAATTGATATATATTTATACCGCAGTTTCGAAATGCGTTTTCCCTATTCTGCTATGGCAGAGGTTATGAATACCTTACATCTAAGCAGCTTTGAAATTGTTTCCGAAAGCATGGATAACGATGCCGGCTACATTTTAAGGTGTAGAGAAACTAAATTAGAAATGGCCCTAGAGCAAATTAAAAACCTCTATCAGGCAGAATTAAAAGAAATAGAATCATGAAAAAACACTTCTTCGCGATAACGATTTTAACTCTCTCCTTAAATCTATCGGGCCAGAGCACCAAAAAACAAGGTGATTTTACTGGTTTTCATCAAGCACCCCAATACCAATCAGTTTCACTAAATAATGCAGCGAATGTCAGTGAGGTCTTAGAAGAAAAGATAGGTTTAAATCAACTCGAGTTTAAAAAAGTTAAAAGCCTGCAAAGCGCTGGCGGTAATCACGATTATTATCGGATTGAAAAAAATCAAATTCCATTTTACGGGCTGCAAGCTGTGGCACATCAGTATAATAACGGAGATAAAGCGCTGCAGTTTCCGCTTCTTAGTGAAACTATCCAAGGAAATTTCACTTCCAATATAGACCTAGAAATACTGAAAGGTGATTTAAAAGCCACTAAATACAGGAGCAGCCCTGTGTACTGGTCGAATCAAAATACTAATTTCCAAGCTCTTCGCACAGATTTTTTTGGTGAGTCTGGCTTACACTACGTGTTAATTAGCACTGGCGAGGAAATACTAGTTTTAGAAGATTTAAGAAATTATAAGCAAAGCAGTGACAGCACATGCACCGCTTGGGTTTTTGCACCCGACCCTCTCAGTACCGCAAATGTTAATTATGGTGGATTATACCTTGATAATAATGATGGCTTTATGCCATTGCTAAACGCAGAAAGACAAAACCTAAGCTTTCAGGCACTTTATGAAAATGGAGTTTTTAAATTGGAAAATGCCGACATAAAAATTGATGACTTTGACGCACCGCAGATACCAGCCTATCAACAAAACAATCCCAATTTTAATTTAACCCGAGATGAAGACGGATTTGAAGATGTGAATGCTTTCGTACACCTGTCTTTATTTAAGAAATATATTGACAGTCTTGGCTTTAGTTCCATTCCAGGGAACCAAATTGAAATTGACGTACATGCTATAAACAATAGCGATAATAGTTATTTCAGTCCCTCTCAGTCGAGAATTTTTATGGGTGAAGGCGGTGTTGATGATGCCGAGGATGCCGATGTAATAATTCATGAATATGGCCACGCTTTAATTTCTGCAGCTTCAATTATAAATAATCGTATAAATGAAAGAGCGGGAATGGATGAAGCGATTTGTGACTACTTTGCTGTAAGCTACTCCAGCAAATACACTAACAATCAGTCTGAGCGTGTTTTTAATTGGGATGGGCATAATGAATACTGGCCGGGTCGAAGTGCGATTAGTACGAAAGATTATCAGCAAGTAAGCTTCGCTGGAAATATCTATACCAATACAGATATAATGGTAAGCTGCTTGCGTGAAATATTAATTAATACCTCACGCACTACCAGTGATGCTATCGTGCTCGAAGCCCTCTTCTCTTTGCAATCGAGTAGCACCTATCGAGATTTTGCCATCATGGTGATTAATGCCGACCAAGTATTAAACGGTGGACAGAACTTTGCCATAATCAAATCGGCTTTTGTAAGAAGAAATATCCTCGATGCCGACTTCAGTATCAGAGAGGAGCAATTAGAACAGGATAAAATTTCCGTTTACAACACTTTTGCCTTTACCTTAGGTGAAGCGCTAATAATTACATCGGATGTAGATCTTTTATCGTATAAAATTCTTAGCCTCGACGGAAAAGAGATTCAAGCTGGAAGTCTCAATGGATTACAGGCTAAAGTGTATGCCCCTACTATTGATTCGGGTTTATATTTGATTCAAATCAAAAGTGTGAATTCCACTAAAATCGCTAAAATTATGAGGAGGTAAAACTAGAATTCAAGGCATTAATTAGTGAGTGGGGCGCCCGACAAGGCTTCCCACTTTTTATATTCACAAATACCAACTCAACTTTACCCAAGGTTAATAAGTCTCCGGCTTCATTAAAAATTTCATGCTCAAAAGTGATGCGGGACTTGGGCATTTCGGCGATTTTGGTTTGAATTCTCAATAAGTCATCATACTTAGCTGGTGCAATATATTTCACTTCTAATTTAAGAACGGGTAGCATCACTCCTTCTTCTTCTATTTTTTTATAACTTAACCCTAAGGATCTCAGTGCTTCAACTCTTGCCACTTCAAAATATTGTGGATAATTACCATAATATACATAAGCCATTTGATCAGTTTCGGCATATCTTACTCTTAGGCTAGTTTCGGAAAAGTGCATCTTGTTATTGATTGATTATTAAGGCATACCACACGTATAATGCGGGATACAGAGCGATTGAACTCTCTTAAGTTGCGACAAAAAAACTAGATAGTCAAGACCAATTTCATTTTTTTTATCACTTTTTTCTCCACACTTTTGTCGTCCGAATGGGGGCAGTATGTTTATCTGGCTTACTGCAAGAATGAAGGGGTATTAATAAAGGGAGATAAATAAAAATTTAGGTTTAAGAATGGAATTGACTGCAAAAACGGTTTGGGATAATTGTCTCGTATATATCAAAGATAATATCTCCTCGCAGAGTTTTAAAACCTGGTTTTTGCCTATCAAACCCTTAAAGCTAAAAGACAAGGTTCTTAGTATACAAGTGCCAAGTAAGTTCTTTTACGAGTGGCTAGAAGAAAATTACATCAAATTACTTAAAAGTGCTATTTCTAAGGAGCTGGGAGAAGAAGCTAAATTAGTTTACAGCATCGTAATGGAGAACACCTATGGCAATGCCAATCCAATTACGGTAAAAATACCAAGTAGTAATCGTGGGAGCATTAAAAATCCCAAAATTAACATGCCTCTTGAAATTGGTGAAAACAGTGTAAAAAACCCTTTTATCATTCCTGGGCTCCGTAAGGTTCATGTAGAATCGCAGTTAAACCCTAATTACACTTTTGATAATTTCGTTGAAGGCGATTGCAATAGGCTAGCACGTTCAGCTGGTTTTGCTGTCTCAAAAAAACCAGGCGGCACTTCCTTTAACCCTTTGTTACTTTATGGAGGTAACGGATTAGGAAAAACACATTTAGCCCACTCTATTGGGATTGAGATTAAAGATCGCTACCCGGAAAAAACAGTGCTTTACGTTTCTGCTGAAAAGTTTCAACAGCAATTTATAGAGGCAGTGCGGACCAACAATAAGAATGACTTTTTGCACTTCTACCAAATGATTGATGTGCTAATTGTGGATGATGTGCATTCTTTTGCCGGAAAGGAAGGAACTCAAAGTGCCTTTTTTGAAGTATTTAATCACTTGCATCAACACAATAAGCAAGTTATCCTTACTTCCGACCGTGCCCCTGTGGATTTACAAGGGATGGAGCAAAGGTTATTATCTCGCTTTAAGTGGGGCTTAAGTGCAGATTTGCAAGTTCCTGATTTAGAGACCCGTATTGCTATTTTAAACCAGAAGCTTTACAATGACGGCGTTGAAATGCCAGTGGACGTAATTGAATATTTAGCGTATAGCATTAACTCTAATGTAAGAGAGTTGGAAGGTGCTCTAATTTCACTTCTGGCTCAATCGTCTTTAAACAAAAAGAAGATTACGGTTGACTTAGCAAAGCAAATGATTGACAAATTTGTTAAGAACACCACTCGTGAAATTAGCATTGATTATATTCAAAAAGTGATTTGCGACTACTTCGATATGCCTATCGATTTGTTGAAATCTAAAACTAGAAAGAGGGAAATTGTGCAAGCGCGTCAGCTCGCCATGTACTTTTCGAAACAGCTTACTAAAAACTCTTTAGCAAGTATTGGGGCACAATGTGGCAATAAAGACCATGCTACGGTTTTGCACGCTTGTAGAACGGTAAACAATCTAACCGAAACTGATAAGCGTTTCAGAACCTATGTAGATGATTTACGTAAAAAGCTCACCTTGAAATAAATTATAGACATTCCCTTTTTATCTCTTATTAATTTGTACTTTCAAGCATATAATGAGAGATGTAGATGGCGGAAAGTATAAATAATGTTTGGGTAATTGATGATGATCCGATTGCTAGGTTGCTGATAAGAAAACGTCTTGAAAGAGAGACATTTTGTGATACCATTTCCGAATACGAAAATGGACTCGAAGCTTTAGAGAGCTTTAAAGATATCAAAGGCTCTCAGCCCGATTTAATTCTACTCGATCTTAATATGCCCATAATGGACGGATGGACTTTTTTAGATTCAATCAGAAAAAGTAATTTAACTAAAACTAGACCCATCCCTCCGATAGCGATTCTTACGTCTTCTATAGATAAAGAAGATCGTGACCAATCAGAGTCCTATACCAATATTATATCTTTCCTTAAAAAGCCTTTAGACCTTACAAAGCTAATTGAGGATTTAAAAAGATACCAATCTTAAAGTGTCTAAATCAAAAAATACAAAACCAAGCTTTTGGATTGTTGATTTTGGCGTAAAACTAAAAGCGGCCCCTGTTTCTCAATATTCTCTAATAAAAAACTACGATGAAATTCCTTTTCATTTCTCGGAAGAAACAGAGCTTATCATTTTACTTAGCCACTTACACTTTGAGGACTTTGCCACCATTAAAAGAAAAAACTGTAAACTCATTTTAGTTTGTGAGGATAAGGTAAGCCCGCCAGCTCGCTTATTCCAAGAATCATCCTATTGCATCAATGGGAATACTGATCAGTTAATTCTTGACCTCTTAAATCCTTATCTTTTTCAAACAGAGCCAAATGCTAAAAATGTAGTGCGCCATTTGCATTTGGTATGTGATAAAGATGGAAAACTTATTTTTTCTGATAAAAATATACTAGCCTTTTTTAACCAAGAAGGCAGCCATGAAATAAATAATATTAAAGAAATACCGGTAAAATTTCGTTTCGGAGAATTACAATCATTTGAGCCCCTAGAGGAACTTCTTAAGGTAAAACGAATCGACGCTTGGCTTAATGTAAGGCCAACTAAAACAACGGAAGTTTTTCGGGTATTTGTAAATAAACGAAGTAAGAAAATAGGCGGTCGCTATTTTCAATCGATCAAATTTAACCTTTGGCCTAAAGAAAGTCAGCTCGAAGAAAACTATACAGCTAATGTTAATGCTTTTACCAGACTTTTAGAAGAAAGTTTTGATGCTATACTTATTTCTGATGCCTCCAGAATAATAAAATATGCTAGCCCGGGCATCACTAGGCTTACAGGATATAGCCCTGAAGAGTTAATTGGTCTCGATACTGCTGATTTCACATTTCCAGAAGACGCTCTTAAATCTCATCCTATAATTGCTCAAGTACGCGCAGGTCAGAAGGAAAGAGTTAATGTCCAGCACCGAATACGCCACAAAAACGGTACTTATATTTGGATTGATGTTCTTGTAACTGACCGCAGAGACACCCCAGGGATTATGGGTATAATTTCTAGCATTAGAGATATCAACGCCGAGAAACGGAGTAGATTGGCTTTAGAAGAGTGGAAACTGCGTTTCGAATTAGCAAGTCGCGCCACACAAGATGTTATTTGGGATCTTGACTTACGCAGTGGAAATATAATTTGGGGAGATAATGTTGAAGATATTTTTGGCTGGAAAGCAAGTGAAATATCTACCTTAACTAAATGGCTGGAAAAAATTCCCGCAGAGGAACATCAAGAGCTAAATGAAAACCTTACCCGGGTAATCAATGGCAATGACGACTATTGGGCCTACCAATTTAATTTTCTTTATAAAAACGGGAAACTAGCATCCATAGCCGATCGCGGTTATGCCATAAGAGATGATCAGGGTAATGCCTATCGCATTATTGGTGCTATGCACGACAACACTGATACTGTAAAATTTGAGAGTCAGCTGATTAAGGGGGAGGAGAAGTTTCGTCGCCTATTTGAGGAATCCTTAATTGGTGTAGCTTTAGTAGAGCTTGACGAGTTTCGCTGCTTAGATTGCAATCAGGCACTCTTGAATATTTTAGGCTTTAGACGTGAAGAGCTCTTAAAAATGTCATTCTTAGAACTAGTACCCGAAAAAGAAAAAGGGCTCTTTTTTGAAGAAATGGATAAGTTAAAAACTAGCGAAGGAGCCATTAGCTTTCAGCTAGCTTTTAGTCGCAAAGATGAGAGTATCATTACCGTAGCACTTTCTGCTTTTACCACAAAAGAAGAAAATAATCGCACTAGTGCATGGATGCATATTTTAGATCTTTCACCAATTATTGAATCGAGCGCCGCCCTAAAAGCTGCCGAAAACCGATTCAAGAGTTATATAGAAAAATCTAGTGATATTTTCGCCACCCTCAATGCTGATTCACTCTACGAATATGTTTCACCAAATATTACAAATCTGCTGGGCTATCATCCATCAGAAGTTATTGGGAGGCATAATTTTGATTTGATCCACCCAGACGATCATCAATCTGTTATTAATGCCTACTCGGAGGCAGACGGGGAAATTGGCAAGGTAACGCGCTCTACCTTTAGAGCCTTACATAAAAATGGCAGCACCATTTGGGTAGAGGCAAATGGAAAAATCGAAACTACAGAACAAGGCTATAAGGCTTTTATAAATATTCGTGATATTGAAAAAGAGCATAATGCGGAACAAGAGCTTCGCCGGCTCTCATTGGTAGCAAATAAAACTGAAAGTGCCGTAATAATAACCGATGCTCAGCTGCAAGCAGTTTGGGTTAATAAAAGCTACGAAAGACTTAGTGGTTATACCTTGCAAGAAACCTTAGAGACTAAAATTACTCAAAAACTCTTCTCCAAAAAAGCAGCAGATTCTTTAGAAACTGAAATAGAGAAAGGCGAAGTACTTAAGCTGGAGCGAAAAGCAATTAATAAATTGGGAGAGCAGTTTTGGCTGGAACTAAGTATAACTCCTGTTCACAATAATAACGGAATTTTACAAAACTACATTTTAGTAGCGCTCGATATTAGCTACAGAAAGGAACAAAACAAACAGATTCAAGAGAATTTAAATTTGATAAATGAGCAAAATGAAAGGCTCAAATCCTTTGCTCACATTAGCTCACATAGCTTTTTAGCTCACTGCCAAAACATTGAGGCCTCGGCCAAGGAACTAAAACGTAATGGTAATATTTTAGTACAACAAGAGTTGGTACAAATTCTAAATGAAACCACACAAAGTCTCAGTCGTTCCTTGGCAAGCTTTCAGTCAATTCTCAAAACAGACAAGCCCGTATTAAGTGAATTTGAAGAGCTTAATGTTAAGGCTTTCGTTGAGCGAGCGAAAAGACTTTTGTCTAATAAGATTATTGGACAACTCGCTCATATAGAATACAGCGGGAATCCAGATTTTTCTGTCAAATATTTCGCTCCTTATTTAGAAGATGCCTTGTACACCATTTTTGCACATTCACTTGATCAAAAGCTAAAAGAAGAAGTTAATATTCTGATAGACACCAGTGAAAGTGAAGGCTATAAAGTTATTGAAATTCGTATTCCTACCGAGAATAGGAAAACGAGTGAAAAGGCCTTCTATCCCAATTCGAGCTTATTATTCAGTTTTTCGGAAAGTATTGAGCTTATTCAGAAACAGCTTAATAAATATGAGGGTCGATTAGAGCTAAACCCACTAAGTAATTCGGAATCGCTTCTTACTTTGCACTACAAAGATTCTGATTAAAGCTAATTTAAATAATGGTTGTGAAAAAAATATTAATGGTTTGTTTAGGAAACATTTGCCGATCCCCGCTTGCTGAAGGCTTGCTGAAGCAAAAGGTTGACACTAAGCTAATAGAGGTAGACAGTGCGGGTACCGCAGCTTATCACATTGGGGAAGCGCCAGATATAAGAACTATTATGCATGCCCGCAAGCATGGATTAGATATTAGTAAATTGGTTGGTCGTAAGTTTTATGTTAAAGACTTTGATTACTTCGATCATATCTTTGTAATGGATCATGCAAATTTAAGTAAGGTGAAATCTTTAGCTCGTAACGAAGTTGATTTAGAAAAAGTAGAACTAATTCTCAATCAAATCAGTCCGAATGGCAATCAAGACGTACCCGATCCTTACTATGGAGGTGACGAAGGTTTCGAGCAGGTTTATCGTTTACTAGATGCTTCCACCCAAATAATAGCAGAAAAAATTGAGAATGGAACACTCTGACACAATCGGGAAATTATATCTTATCCCATCCCTAATGGGAGATGTAGAACCATTAGAAGTATTACCCCTAGCCGTTAAGAAGGTACTGGATTTATGTGACCACTACATTGTGGAAAATGAAAAAACGGCTCGGGCTTTTATCAAAAGAGTATTTCCAGGTAAAAATCAAAGTGAATTAGTCTTTTTTGTTACCAATAAATTTAGTGATCCGCTTGAGTACCCGAGTTATTTAGAACCTTGCTTAAGGGGCGAACATATGGGTATTATCTCTGAGGCCGGCGCGCCTGGCATCGCAGACCCAGGTGCAGAAATTGTGAATATTGCGAATAGTAAAAATATTCGAGTAGTACCATTAGTGGGTCCCTCCTCTATTTTTATGGCTATGATGGCCAGCGGAATGAATGGTCAAAATTTTGCTTTTGTGGGTTATCTAGAATTAGATGCTTCCGAACGAAAAAAGAAGATTAGGAATCTAGAAAACCTAAGTCGTAAAACTGGTCAGAGTCAAATTTTTATGGAGACCCCCTACCGAAATGATAAGCTTTTTAAGGACCTAATGAGTAATTGTCACCCAGATACTAAACTTTGTATCGCTCGTGAAGTTAGCCTTGCCTCTGAGTTTATTCGCACAAAGTCTATTAAAGAATGGAAGAACAATAAACCCGACTTAGAAAAAAGACCGACCATTTTTATACTGGATGCTCGGTAAACTGCGCTAGTCCGATAAATATTTAGCCAAAACTCTTCTAAGTTCTGAAACCTCAATAGGTTTACTCAAAAAGTCGTCCATTCCAGCTGCTAATACACGATCGCGCGATTCTTTGAAGGCATCTGCCGTAAGAGCGATTATAGGAGTTTTGTTTGTGCCCAGCAAAGATTCTTTTTCACGCCAAGTTTCAACTGCGGTGATGCCGTCCATGATTGGCATTTGCACATCAAAAAATGCTAAGTCAAAGCTTTCTGATTCCAAGGCCTCAACTGCTTTTTTACCATCATCAACAAATAAAATAGAGGGATTCCAGCGCTCTAGTAACTTGCGTAAGACTAATTGATTCATCAAATTATCTTCAGCCACTAAAATGCGCTTACTAGCCACTGCATCGAGGTTTTTTGACCATTGACCATTATCTTTCTCCACTCTTGGTTCAAACTCAAAACCAAAAGCCAATTTGAAATAAAAAGTGCTTCCCTCACCGGGTTTACTTTCTAGCCAAATTTTTCCACCTTGGGCCTCAATAAATTTTTTAGTTATAGTAAGACCTAAACCAGTGCCACCATACTTTCGAGTGGTATCCTCCCCTTCTTGAGTGAAGCTCTCAAATACCGATTCTAACTTATCAGGAGCAATGCCTGCACCAGTATCGCTAACCGAAAATAGTATTTGGAGTGAGTTAAGATCCTGTGATTCTATTTCAGCTTCAATTAAAATCTCTCCCTGTTTGGTGAATTTCACCGCATTACCAACCAGATTTAAAAATATTTGATTCAGTTTTACTCGATCACCAATTAAAAAAGGAGGAATCCCGTCTTCAACTTCAATCCTAAAATCAATACCAAGTTCGTTGAGTTTAAAGCTAAAAGTTCTCTCAATCCCGCGTAGGAGGTGATTAAGGTCAAAGGGTGCCTTTTCGAAACTTAATTTACCTGCCTCAATTTTTGAGAAGTCTAAAACCTCATTGACAATGCCGAGAAGGGTATCTGCAGAATACTTCATAGCCTGCAGATAATTAACTTGTTCTTCCCTTTTCTCATCCTGAAACAGAATGTTGGTTAAACCAATAATTGCCGTTAGAGGCGTTCGTATTTCATGACTTATTTTAGATAGAAACTCTGATTTAGCGAGGGTAGCCTTTTGGGCGATATCTCTTGCCCCAATTAACTCCTCGCGGTACTGCACACTTTCCGTTATTTCTAAGGAGTAAGCGATGTATAACTCAATTTTATCCTCGGTATTTAAAAAAGGTAATAATCTCCGTAAAAAATACTTTTTGCTTTCCTGCTCGCCTACCTCTTCTACCCATTCGCACATGCTCTTAGTTGTTTGCACTTGTAGGTACATATTGCGACGGTTCTCTGCTATCGCAAGAGATTTCTTTTTGATACGGCAAAAGTCAAAATCGTCTCTTCCAATAAGGTAATCTCTAATTTCTTCAGATTCTTCAACGCGAGGGTTTAAGTAAACAAATTTGAATTTCTCATCGGCCACTATAATCTCCGCAGGAACATTGTCGAGAATATTTTCATAAAAGTTACGGTGGCGTCTTAAAGCATTGATACTAGCATTAAGTCGCTCATTAGATCTTTTATCGAGTGAATCCAGTTCACGTCGCTTTAATGAAAGCTCCGATTTTAAAAGGGCCTTTTCATTCTCTAAACTGAGAACCTTGGCTTGCTCCTTCGCTAATAAACTTTTCAGCTCTTCTAGCTCACTCATCAATGCACAATTTGAAATGTACTATTCTGCTACTTCTCTATGAATTTGCAAGGTCAGCTCTTTTTTAATATCCTAGCTGCAGCTGACTTAAGCCTGACTTAGTGAAGTTCATCTGAGAATCACTCAAAATATCCTGTGCCAGGTGCGGTTCTTCGTTGAGCGTACTAATCATTTCGGAGTCGATATAAGCTCCAAAACCAAGACTAAGAGAGTCTTCCAATTTATTGACGATTGCTTCCATAATTCAATTCTTATAGAGTATAATAGAGCCCTTTACTTTTAAGGGTCATCCTAATTCTCTTTGCCACTACTTTAGTAATTTGCGGCCCATGATTAGGGAACATAACCCTGACTCTATAGAAGCGAATATACAAGAATTAATAATATTTATAACTACTGTATATCAGCTAGTAATAAATTTAAATTAACAATTTTCAAGAGAGAATGGAAAGACCGGTAATTTACTATGTGTTTGATGTACTTTGTAGCTGGTGCTATGGCTTTAGTGGGAATATTAAACAATTGGAAGAAGAATATAAAGATCGAATTGATTTTAGAGTCATGTCTGGTGGAATGGTAATTGGCGAAAGAGAAGGCCCTATTGGAGAACTATCTCCTGAAATTGTTGAATCTTTTAAGCGAATTGAAGAAATGAGCGGGCAGCATTTTGGTGAGGAGTTTTTTGCGATGCAGCAAAAAGGTGAAGCTATTTTGAGTTCTTTGCCTGGCGCTCTTGCATTAGCCGCATTTCGAACTTATCAGCCTGATAATGCCGTTAAATTTGCAAGTAGGATGCAAGAAGCCATTTACAAAGAAGGTCTAGAACCTGCCTCTGCCAAGACTTACGGGCACTGCGCGGAAGATTTTGGCATGAATGCCGAGGATTTTATGAAATTAATGGTCGACAAAGACCGCTTAGAACTCGTTAAAGAAGAGTTTAGTATTGTACGTAAATGGGGTATTACTGGTTTTCCCGCCGTGGTATTGCAAAATAAGGATAAAGCCTATTTAATTGCTAGAGGATATACAGACTACGAAAGTTTAAAGAAAAGCGTGCAAGATCTTCTAGGATAAGCCAAAGCAGTTACTTGAGCCCTATCATCAGCTTACTCCATTTTTAGTGTAGTTTGGTTAAAAGTTTTATGGGATTAAAAACTGCATATTAGATTACAAAAAAAGGAGCGTTAAGTAGTTCAACTTAACGCTCCTTTTTTATTTAAATAGATGGCGATTAGTCTTCTGTTAAAACTTGCGCATCCTTAATCTCATTAGCTTCTGCTTTCTCCACACGAGCGGCTACACTTTCGGTAACAAGATCCATTTCCTCCACTAAATATCCTGCTCCAGCAAATTTATCTACCATAAAAAGTACGTAACGTAGGTCGACCATAATATTTCTACAACGTCTCTTATCAAAATACATATCACTCATTACGCCTTCCCAAGCACGGTCGAAGTTTAATCCAATAAGTTCACCATAAGCATTTAGGACAGGACTACCCGAGTTCCCGCCCGTAGTGTGGTTGGTCGCTACAAAACAAACGGGCATTTTACCATTTTCTCCATAAGCCCCGAAATCTTTGTTTTCGTACAATTCAATGAGCTTAGTAGCCACATCAAACTCATAATCTTCTGGGATATATTTTTCAATAACCCCTGCAAGGTAAGTACGACTTTGATAAGTAACGCCATCGCGTGCTTTATAAGGTTCTACCGTACCATAAGATACACGCAAAGTACTGTTTGCATCAGGGTACATCGCTTTTTCTGGAAAAGCTATTTGCAAGGCTTTTACATAATCGGCTTGCATTTTCTCTATTTCCGCATTTTGCTCCGCAACCGCTGGGTTTAAAACTGAAACAAAATGTTGGTACATCGCCATACTTAATTGGTAGGCATCAGACTTCTTTATCATTTTTGCCGCTTTTTCAGGGTCATCCTTCAATAAATCCTGAAACTCATTATTCGCTAGAGGACTTTTCTCAAAAAGCTCGTTGATATAATCCGCTCGATCTTCAGCGTCTTCTTCCTTCAAATCACTAATAATTTCGGGTAAATCCGTGCTTATTGCATCTAGGTAAAGTGGAATAATTTTGCCTGCTATTTCCTGTTCCAATTCTGCGTCATAATCTTTGTTAAATCCATTAAGACGCTTAGCCAGTCTTAGACCTTCCTTTTGCAAATCCTCTCCTTCTAAATCTAAAAGGCGAGAGTAACCCAACAAATGGCGAAAGCTTTCCAAGCCATAGTAGCCTACCTCAATATATGCATAGCGTTCCAAAGATATAGGCACACGCTTTTCGTAAGCAATAACCATTTCGGGGACTAAATGCTCATACTCGCTAATGGCAGGAATTTTACGGGTAGCCTTAGTAAAGCGGACTTCCTCTTTACGTTTCTCTATAATACCATCAGTAGCCTCAACACCAATAATTTCGCCTTTCCATCTCTTCCAGCTATTGCTGATGCGGGCATACTTGCTTGCATACTTCAGTCTTGTTGCCTCATCACGGCGCATTTTTGCGTCTAATATTGCTAAAATCTCATCGCGAATAGAGATACGAAAAGGATTGTATTCTTCTACAATATTGTTAACCTCAGAGGCTGGTAAATACTGTTGTGTACTTCCAGGATATCCATAAACCATAGTAAAGTCGCCATCATTGGTTCCAGCTATGTTCACTTTGAGATGCTGCGCTGGAACATAAGGCACATTATCTGGAGAATACTCTGCCGCTTCATTATTCGCATCTGCGTAAACGCGAAACATCGAAAAGTCGCCTGTATGACGGGGCCAAACCCAATTATCTGTATCAGCACCATATTTTCCAACACTACTAGGCGGAGCACCTACTAGGCGTACATCGCGGTAGATTGATTTGCTGATCAACAAATATTGATTACCGAAGAAAAAGTCTTTAATCTCAAAATCCAATTTTGGCTTAGCTAAACTTTGCTCAGCCAAAATCCCTTTAATATTCTTATTGATTAACTCCACTCGCTCTTGGGCAGACATGTTCTGATTAACACCCTCTAAAACCTTATTGGTAACGTCTTCTAAGGATTGAACGATAGATGCATAAACTCCAGGGTTAGCCAACTCCTCCGATTGATTCATTGCCCAAAAACCATCTTTCAGGTAATTTTGTTCTAAGCTAGAGTGTGACTGAATCATACTGTAACCACAGTGGTGGTTAGTAAGTAAAAGCCCTTTGCTGCTTATTAATTCACCGGTACAGCCCCCATTAAAATGCACGATAGCATCCTTTAAAGAAGATCTGTTAAGGCTGTATATATCTTCGGCACTAATCTGCAAGCCCATACGCTGCATTTCTGAATAATTAAGCTGAGCCAGAAGTTGAGGCAACCACATTCCTTCGCGCGCCAAAGCACTGCAAGAAATACTAATACTGAGAACTAATAAGTATACTTTTTTCATTCTAAAAATTTATTCGATAACAAAGTTAGCTAAGCTAGATAGGCTTTAAGCAAAAGTCCAATTTTTTTCCAAAAAAAAAGCCACCCTAATGGATGGCTTCTACTCTATGGAGTTCTAAATTTAATAAAACTTAGCACGATTATCTGTAATCTCAGCCGAGTTTTTGATTGATTCAAATACTTGTTGTGCAGCAAGGTTATTCATTTCTGTTTCAATCCTAACTTGCTCCGACTCATAACCACTCAACTCTTCAGCATCACTTCTAGCACTTACGCGCACAATATAAACGCCTCTCTCTCCCACTACGGGCTCTGAGTTAGTATTAACAGCCAAACTAGTAGCTGCACCAATAACTTTTGGCTCATTGCCAAAGCCAGTTAAATTAGAAGTGGCAAAATTAATTCCTTGGTTTTTTACCTGAACGCCTAGTTGGGTCGCCAAAGCATTTAGGTCGCTCTCGCTGGCAGTCGCCTTCTCAAGTTTTTCGCTTAGCATTTCCCCTTTCTTTTCTTTCCGCACTATAGGAGTAATACGCTCTTTTACCATTTCAAAAGGAAGAGTTCCTTCCGGTTGAATTTGGGTTAGCTGAGTTACTAAAAAAGAGTTGTTCTCTTGGTTGAATAATTGAACAGCACCTAGTTCCGTCTCTTCATTATGTACCCAACGTACTACTTCTCTGTTTTGACCCACTCCTAAGATGTTTTCTTGGAATGCACCAATATTCGCTGCCGGACGGGCACTGTAACCTAAGTCTGTAGCTACCTGGGCAAAATCTGCATCTGCCGCATTGGCTTGCGCCGCAAAATTACTAGCCAAGTTATAGATGCTATCACGAGTGGCATCGCTTGCCTCAATTTGACGTTGAATTTTAATAAGCTGAATGGCTTTGTTAGAACCAGCTTGCTCCTGAATGTTAATAATGTGGAAACCAAATTGAGAGAATACTAAACCAATATCTCCTGCCTCTTTGTAAAAACTAAACTTATTAAAGGGGGCTACCATTTGGCCTTGAGAGAACCAGCCTAAATCGCCGCCTTTAGCACCAGAGCCGGGATCATCCGAAAATTGTTTTGCCAAGGCTGCAAACTGCGTGCTATCATTATTAACTACATTCAATAAGCTGTCTGCTAAATTTTTCGCGTCTTGTGGAGCTCTGGTAGATTCAGAACGTCCATTACCCGCACCTTGATAGCTAATTAAGATATGTCTAGCCATTACTGAATCTGGAACAAAAGCAACATCGCTAATTTTAGCAAGTGAATAAGTACCATTTTCTTCATAGGGGCCGTAAATGAAACCTTTCTCTTGCTCGAATAGAATAGAATCCATCGGCGCACTTAACTCTTCCTTTTGGTAATATGCTGCCTGAACTGCCAAATCAGAACGACCTACTGCATAAGAAGAATCATCTTCAGTATTTGCGAAACTCAATAAAGTATCGGTTCTGCCTCTTACGGTAACAATCTGATCGCTTAAATATTCTTTTAATTCATTTTGAAGATCTTGTTTGTCCTTTTCTGATGGAGCTACTGGAAAATTAACAAAAGCAATATCTCGGGTACCTTTACTTTCGAAGTCCGCCTTATTGTCCTTGTAGTATGCTTTGAGCTCGCTATCACTAACTTCAATAGTTGAGTCCGCGATAGAGCTATACTCCAAACCTAAGTATTGAATGGTGCTTAATTCGTTACGACGATTGTAATCAGCTTTGGCTAGAGCCTCTGGCATGTACAAACCTTTGCGAACAGCATATAAATACTTATTCCGTAATGCCTCTTCACGCGTACCTTGCTCGAAGTTGATCCATTGTTGGAAGGCAGCTGCGGCTTGCGGGTCATTATTTAAATTTTCCTCAATGGTTTGGATGTACTGTTTTAATTGAGCTGTGCTAAATTTACCAGTTACTTGGTCTTTAAATCCTGCTTGACTTCTTACTTGAGGATTTTTAGTAATACGCTCGAATAGTTCCAAATCGTTTACCGCCAGTCCTAAATCTTCATAGTTTGCTCCCAAAAGAATTTCTTCTTGGTATTCTCTCCAAATTTGATCGGCAAGCATTATACGGGTTATTCCCGCGGCTTGTTGAGGATTTTGTTGTTGAATTAAAGCTAAACGCTCATCCAAGCGAATATTAAAATCTCTAATATCTATCTCAGAACCATTAACCTCCCCTACTACATTCGCATCATTGCGTAACATAGAATTACCCGATCCTAAAAGGTCGGTTAAGATAAATGCAGCCATCGCTAATCCTATAACGATGAGTAAAAGTCCTGAACGTTGTCTTATACGCTCTAATGTAGCCATTGATAAAAAGCTTTGAAAATTAAGGCTGCGAATATACAATTGTTGCGTTAAAAGCCTTTATATTTATAACACTCAATATGATCTTTTATCAAGAAATGTGCTTTAATCCCCAAAAATTTACCAATAATCGAATAAGAGGGCTCTGCAAAAAGGAAGCATGCTTTATTTGTTGTGACTTTAAAAAGGAAGAGAAACATGGACGTTAAGGATTTAAAATTAGAGAGCACCAACGATATCATTCAGAACGAATCTGCAGATGACAAGCGTTTGCATGCGATCAAGAAGATTCTTGTTGGCAACCAAATCGAAAGAATCGAAAACCGTTTCCGTGGCCTTAGTCGTAGGGTAGAAAGTTCTAATAGCCACCTTGTTTCTATTATTGAGGAGCTTAACCAAGAGATGGCTTCTTTAAAATTAAGAAATAGCAATCCAGGTGGCCCATCTGCGCCAAGCGCCTTAAACCCAGAAGTAGAAAAACTAATTCAAGACTTTGTTGAAGCCAAGAAAGAAGGTAAATTAGCTGAGGCTGAATTAGCCAGCAATTTAGAAAGTCGTTTGAACGAAATCGAATTAAATATTAAAGATAAGGTAAATGGTAATGCCAATGCTATTCAGGCAGAGGTAGCTTCATTTAAAGACAAAGTAGCTAGTAACCAAGCTAATTTTAGCGCTAAAATCGAAAATCGTTTAGGTGAATTGGAAGACAGCGTAAGCGCTCAAGATCAAGTAAATGCCAGTAGCCGTTTAAGCAACTTAGAAGCTGAAATTAAGTCATTGCGCAAGCTGAAAAGTAGCGGTCAAGACTTTGAAAGAAAAATTTCTGAACGTCAAAATAACTTTGAAAATGATGTTCAAGATTTATTAGAGCGCTTAACGGGCAGAGTTAATGAGAGATTTGATTATGCTTCGGAAGAACGTAATAAGCTTGGTACACAAGTAGAAGGAATTCAGAAAGTATTAGAAAATGATGTAGTTTCATTTATGCGTGAGAGCATAAATACCAACACTCAACTTGAAAATAGAATTAATAAAACAGAAGAACAGCTAAACCAGACGGTTAATGCTGATCAAGTTAAATTGTTATTTGAAAGTCTTAATACCAAGCTTAACAATGTGGAAAGTAAGGTGGAGCAAAAGCTCTATGACAATCAAGTTAATCCAGACGAAATTAAAGAAGTTACCGATCGCTTAGAGCGCAAAATCTACGAGAATAATATTCGCATGGAAGCAAAGTTTGATGCCATGTATGATATGACGCAACGTCAACTTGCCAATCGTAAAGAGGATACTTCTAAGAAAGATGCCTTACGTGAAACTTTGAAAAAATTAAGTCAGCTATTAGATGAGTGAGAAGCCCAGTTCCTTAGAAATTCTTAAAGATTTACTTATTCGCGAAGAGCGCCAGCAAGCTGATGACACTATTAGTGAGATTGAAGGTGTTCGCAAGCAGATTACCGTAAGAGAAAAGCTCGAGCAAAATATGGAGCCCATCTTAGTAGATTGGTTTATGCGCTTCCGAAGAGATTTTCCCAAAGAATTCGGACATCTATTTTATCAAACCTTAGAACAAGAAATCGAAGAAAACCCAGAGCGAATTCAGGCGGCTCTTAGTCCTGTTTTTCAAAACATGATGTCTGATTATTTTAGTAACAGATTTACACGCCTAAAAAATAATTTAGGCTTTGGTAAAGTCAATAAACTAAAAGATCCCACTAAACTTTATCGCGATAAAATTGAACCCATGCCCCAGAACGACGTGCGGGTGAAGTTGAGCGATGTTTTCGTTTTAGAAAATGAAAACCGAAGCTTAATCGGAATGCTCAGTGAATACGTTAGCGATAATAATGAGGTAACCTCTCTAATGCTCGATACCATTCGCAGAATGGTGGAAGACGCCGTATTGCGCAATAATGGTCAAGCCATAGATTGGGTAGACTTTAATGGCTCAAAAATTTACTTAATCACTTTTAAACGGATAAGTATTGCCTGCACGGTAAGTGGTCAGCCTTCTCAAAGCTATATGAATAAGCTGGAAGATCAGGTAATGGACTTTGCCAAGGAGATGTTGCCAGAAATGCGTAACGGAGACTTTGACTATAATGCCCGACTAGCCAATAAGCTGCTGGTGAGAAACTTCGACGAAATTCGTAAAAAAGGGTTTTAACTTAATCGTTGTCGGTCTGCTTTAAGCGAATAGTTTCGATTCTAGAGTTACTAACCTCCTCCATCTTAAGGATATAGAGGCCTACTCTAATTTCTTCTCCCTTTTCGGGAATCGACTCTAAATGATTAATCACCAATCCTCCCAGAGAATTATAATTATCATCTTCTGGCAGATTTAATTGGAATTTTTCATTGAGATAATCGATCTCAATTTTTGCGGAAAAAATAAACTCGTTCGGTGTAATTTGTTTTTCTACGTTCTCTTCTACGTCGTGCTCGTCGTCAATTTCTCCGAAAATTTCTTCAATCACATCCTCTACCGTTACTAACCCGGCGGTTCCACCAAATTCATCTAAAACCACTGCAATACTGCGATTATCCTTCATTAGCAGTTTTAAGGTTTCATGTGCTGGCATACTTTCTGGCAAAAAACTAACTGGCCTTAGTATTGCTCTAATATCTTTCGGCTTTTTGAAGAGCTCAAAAGAATGTACATAGCCAATAATATGATCGGCAGAATCTTTATAAATCAATATTTTAGAAAGATTGGAACTGATAAACTCGGCTTTTAGGACTTCAATATCCTCCTCGATTTCCATACCAACCATTTCGGTTCTTGGAATCATAAACTCCCGTGCCTTGCGATCGCTAAAATCTAAGGCATTGCGAAAAATAACGATTTCATGGTCTACTTCTTCTTTCTCATCCGCTTGATCTGTGCGCTCTCGAATATAATTATCTAGATCTACCTTATTAAAAGCTTTTTGGCCTTCTTCTTCCTTCATTTTAAAGATGTAGC
>CBFHVV010000015.1:0-48655 GCA_965658965.1 Croceimicrobium sp. | reverse complement strand
ATTCGGCATAAATCCGGTTGAAAGTGTGAAAATCTCGTTTCATATCAACCAAGAAAACTTGAACATCTACCAAATGGCTCCAGTCACTATCATGTTCCTCTAAAATTGCTTTTACATTGGCGAATACACTGTGTACTTGTGCTTCAAAATCAAACTCTTTGAAATTCCCATTGTGATCTAGGCTGAGGCCTGGAACGCCAGAATCATTAGCGTCGCTGCCTGCAATACGCGGACCAACGCCGCTTAAAAATAGTAAGGAGCCAACTTTACGTGCTAAGGGATACAGCCCAACGGGCTTTGGTGCTTTACTCATAGTATTAATCTAAACATCAAAAATAAGCAGCTGAGAATGGATGTGTTTAAAAGAGACAGATTTATTTTAATAAAGGTTCTAAGTCTACCTTACTTCTTTAAAAAGTACTCAATTTCTCGGCGGCTATAATTTTCGAGATATGGTCCGCGGTAAAGAGGTGGGTGTAAATCACCACTAACGCTCAGGGCAATGCTGTCTATAATCAAGTCTAGATGCAATTTATATTGATACGGTTTCGATGGTACAGTTAAGTCGAGGACATGGGAGCCCTTGAGCTCTTTTAGGGCGATGGGCTCCTCTTTATAATTGTATTTAACTAGTTTCCAGTGGTACTCGTAGGGATCTTCTGCGCTAAGCGCTCTCCATTTGCCCTTTACCTTAAGCAGTGCCTGATAGCGGTGATGTTGGTTGGCGATAACGGCCTTGGCAACAGGAATTATACGAAGTTCTTCGTTTAAATGCTCAACTTCGCCAGCCACTAAATCAAATGAAAGCTTCTTTTCTCCGCGCAGGGTTTTAATGCCATTAAAAGCGACTTTGTTACTAAATATTTCGTCTTGCCAAGCTTCTAGGAGAAATCCCACTTGTGCTTCTTTCGCCAGGTCAATAAATTTAGCGGGGCAACTATTAATAAAAACCGACGATCCTAAGTTGGCCAGTTCACCTAAGTCTACTTGCTCTATGATGCCTTGATCTGGGTTTATGTTAATTCCAACGGCATCGAGTGAGGGAACTTCTTGTAGCAGTTCTCGAACGTTATCATCGCTAAAGGGTCCAGAATCAATTTCTACGGAAACACTGCGGGAGCTATCAATGTTTTTTATTTCCGCAACCAATTCTTCCAGCCAGCGCATATAGGCTTTTCGCTCATAAGTTAATTCTGGTTGATGATGATAATAGCCTAAAATATTCCAATTTGACCCACCAATGTGCCAAGAAAGAATGCTTTTTTCTGTAACCTTATTTTTTATACTGCTAAGAATCGTCTCTTTTAATTCGCTTAAAAGGCTTTCTTGCTTTTCAAAACTTTTAATATGTCCAGCCCAAAAGCTGTACATAATTTTATGCTCGGATTGTTCTGCTTGGTTGAGAATATTAAAATCGTAAAAACCTGGCCCATGGCGCTTTATAATTTTCAAACCCAGCTGAGTCATTTGAGCAAAATCTTCTGCAATTACTTCCCTAAACAGCGGGTTGCGAGTAGCCTGCCAATCTGAGCCCTTATAGTAATTTACACCAGCCAATGCTTGGTAATTCAGCTGAGCAACAGACCTTTGGCTCACTGTAATGGCCTTTTTTTGAAACGCCACAAAATCTCTTTTTTCCTGCAATGGCTTTGGAAAAGGAATACTGGGACTGAGGAAACGAGGGTCTCGCACAATTAGGCCTCCAATCTGTGGAAAGGAATCACTTAAGCTCTTATAATTAGTGTAGAGTGATTGGTAATTTTCAGCGGGCTGATTTAATTCTAAAATTACGGGTAGGTTTAAGCTGTAAGCTTGAGAAAGATATAATTTTTCAAAACCTTGGTAAAGGTCTGCTTCTGCAATTAAAGACTCAGTTAAGTCGGTTTTTAGCCAGTCTACATAGGCTAAGCCGGGGAAAAATCGATCTACATTATTCGGGTCGCTGGTGTGGTAAACCGATATTAGATTATCAACGCCCGACTTGCGGAAGTATTCATACAGATAGCGCCAGGCTTGGCGGTATTTCTCGCCTAAAGTAATCCGTTCTTTTGCGCTCAATTTACGGCTAAGGGAGTCAAAAGGCGGTAAGAATGTAATTAAAAAGGGTTTTTCATCCCCTAAAACCTCTTTAATAAATTCGCTAATGCGTTTGTTTTCGGTTCCATTCAAAATAGAATCACACAGGCTACTAAGGTCATCACTATTATTTAGCATATCCCCTTCTAAGCTTAAAAGAGGGTATTGATTATTGCGCCATACCTCATTGAGCTCTTCCTTAAGCTTTTTAGTTGAGGTATTCCAGTTTAGACTTAATTCTTGAATATTACATTTGTCAGAAGGGCTTTGGCCATCCTTAATTTTGGTCCCTAGTAAATGGTTTATCGGGTAATTTACTTTAGTCCCCACCGAGATGTTTTCTATGTTCCTGGTAGCCGATTCTTGATAAAGCAAGCCGATTATTAGTACCAAAATTGGAGCCGCTGCATAGCGCAAAACGGTATAGCTGCGTCGCCTAAGTTTCCAAAAGCGGTCTTTCAGGGCCTTGGTGATATTATCAAGTAATTTGGCCGAGCGGTGCTTGCTTAGGTAAATACGGTAGCGATTCTGCATACTTATCAGAACCATAAAGGCCATAAAACCCACATTCATTAGGGCAAACCCAGACATGATTAAGCTGTAGGGGTTGAAGTCGCGCAAAAGACCATAAAAGATAGCGGCAATAGACAAGGCTGCTATCACTAAGTTAGGGATATTTAGGGCCCAAATATTTTCTTCTTTACCGTCTTTAGGGGTAGGGTTATAAGGAACTTTTCTCCGTAGAAGGGTGAAAACAAAGCCTAAGGCATGAATCCACCAAGTACCAATCATCATTAAACCGCCTTGCAGGTGGAAGCCCCTTTCGTCTTCTTCCATCACCCACTTTTGCACATAATGTCTAATAATTAGCGTGCTGGCAACAAAAGGCACTCCTAATAAAAAGAAGTTCCATAAGCTCATAGTCATGGGGTTGGTCCCTAATACTAATGAGAGAATGGGGATTAAAAAGTTGATTAAATAAATGAAGCCGGTAAAATAGTTCCACGGTAAAATACCGTAGTGGATTTTTTGTCGCCAATTTAGCTTGCTGAAGTTTTCTAAATAGGTAGTTACCAGTAATTCAAAAACACCACGAGACCACTTAAGCTGTTGCTTGTAATAGGCAGATAGAGTATTAGGTACAAGTCCGCGCGTTAGCATTTTTGGTACATAAATCGACTTCCAGCCTTGGCCGTGCAGCTTCATGGAAGTATTCATATCCTCTGCTAAACCTGGGGCGTGCCCGCCAATGCTATCTAATGCAGCCCGTCTAAAGGTGCAATTGGCACCGATAGCTTGGGCGGTACCATAACTGCTCATGGTCATCATAATCGGACCATAGAATTGAAAAGTCTGTTGTGCAGAGCCCTTAGCAATTATGTTTTCATAAATATTATAGTAGCCCTGCACGACCTGCACAAAGCCAATTTCGGGATTGTTGAAATGCGGTAAAACCCAATCTAAAAAGTCTGGTGCAGGAATGTGATCTGGATCAAGAATTAAGCAAATATCTCCCTCTGCCTGTTGCAGGGCATTGTTAATGTTTCCGGCTTTGGCATTAACTTTTAATTCGCGGGTAACGTGCTTAACTCCAAGTCTTTTGCACTGTTCAATAAGGTAGGGGTCATTTCCTTCGTCGCAGAGATAAGTGGTATGGGGATAAGTGATTTTTTGGATAGCCTCGAGGGTTTCCACAATCATATGGTAAGGCTCCCCAGGCACGAAAGTGGTTAAGATGTCTACGCTGTATTCTTTCTCTAAGGTGGGGGTTTCAGGAACACTAATAGTCCAGTAATGGTACCATTCGTAGCTAATGCGCAAGACCATAAAAATCAGTGCAAAGATCAGCGGGTAGTAGAGTGGTTTATAGCCTACGTATTCGCCCTGCAGAATACCGAAAATAAAGAGGATGGAACTTCCAATCCCAATAAGAATCATGGATCGTATTATCCATTTCTGGCGAAAAGTGGGGGGGCTTACGGGACTTGGCCTTCTATCCTGGTACCACATAAAAAGGCAAATTTACGCTTGCAAAATTTTCGTGGCCATCTGTTATTTTTAAAAACAGGCGATAAGGACCGGGCTTAGCAGGCGCCTTAAACTTAACTTCTCCAATGGATGTTTTGTCTTCCTTGAAGCAGTTTAGAACCGCATCAGGAGGAGACTCTCCTTTTACGAAAAACCAGTCTTCGGGGCGAATACTCCAATGGTAGGTGAGACTATCATTTTCTGGATCTAAGGCACTTACTTCGGCAAAGTGACTTGTAGAAGCTTCAAAAAGCAAATCATTGGCTTCAAAAATACTGTCGATACTCAAAGGGTATACTTTCGGTGGGCGATTTATTTTTAAATCCGTTCCGAAAGCTTCGGCAAGAGTGAAATACATTTCACTTTTTTCACCCTCAAATGAAAATACATTAAACCAAGTATGTGTTTGTTCTTGCCGCCAGCCCCAATAAAAAGCTAAGGACCCTAGGTAAGAGGGATGGTCCACTGGTAAAAGGCTGTCGTAAATTCCCTTAATCCGTTCAGCTTTCTGTCTGCTATTTATTTCTCCTGGAGCTCCCCAAACCGTACCATCCGACTCCCAAGGGCCGTTTTCGCCAAACTCACCAATAATAAAAGGCTTGTCAAAGAGCCACTCCCATTTCTGGTGATCGCTTTCTAATTGGTTAAGCCGGCCGAATGTATTCACATAAACTAAATCAATATCACGAATTTTTAAGCCGAAGTTTAAAATCGCCCGATCACCATAGTTTGCTAAGGCTGTTCCCACTGGGTGCTCGGGGTCTCCACTCTTCAAAGAGTCTAATATTTGATTGTAAGCTTGTGAAAATTCCCAGTTAGTGATGTCGTAAAAGATTAACTCGTTGCCCAAGCACCAACTTAGCAGTGCCGGATGATTACTGTGTTTACGTGCAAAATCTCTAATAGTAGTTGCAGTTTGCTCTACCAAGCTGTCGTTAGGATATAGCCAATTACTTGTGCTTTTCGGAAGCCAAATTCCCGCAATTACGGCAATGCCCAAACTCTCTGCCTGATCTAAAACTAAAGCTAAATTGGTGGTATCGTAAGTACGAATGCAGTTTCCACCGAGCCGTGCAAGCTCCTTCAGTCTTGTTTCACCAGAAACACCTTTAATGCTAAAAGGCTTACCATTGCGAATTAATTGAAACTTGCCCTCCTTTTTATCAATGTAAACCAAGCCCTTTTTCGGCTCGGGAGTGCTGCAGGCATTCCATAACAAGATGCTAAATAGGCTAAGAAGAATTTGGGCGGTAAATTTTATCACTGTAAAATTCTAATTCAAAGCAAAGTAAACTATTTTAAACCGATATTTATTAGGAGTTACACTTCTTGATATAAGCAATTTGATCGCCAGTATTGAAATCGGGAATATTCCGGTCAATAACCTTAAGGCCACCATTACTATTAATTATAAACAAGGGGATTAATCTTCCCTCTAGTTCTTTTTTCAAATTAGTATAATCTTGCTCATTTTCGCAGGGCGCCTCTTTAATTTTATCAGCTTGTCGAGTAGATTGGGCAAGGTTTAGATAGTCTACAGTTGCGCCAAAAAGGACATTCAAAGGAAAGTCAATATCGCCCTCTTCCAGTTCTTTTTTACTACTTAAGCGAAAAACATTATTGTCGCCAAACTCGTCCTTATAAAAGTTACATGAAAGATTATTTATATCTGCACTAGAGGTAAGAGCCATTAGCTTACCAATATTGGTAAGGTCTAAGTCTTCTAGCACACTGTCACTAAGAATACTCCCGTCGTAGACCTCAAAACCCAACTTTTGTGCTTCTTTTAAATTATTCTTGGAGGTATCTGCCAAAAGCACCTCTAAGCCTTTAGACCTTAAATAGGCTCCCAAAAAACGTGCGTTTTCATTGGCTCCAGCAATTAAAAATCCTTGGGGCTCCTCTCTCTGAACTTTTAATATTCTGGCAATAAATTTAGAGCTGGCCCCCTGTATAACCACTGTACCCACAATCATCATAAAGGTAAGTGGTAGTATAAGTTCAGCCTGCTCGTGATTAATGCTGGCATTGCTATTACTGCTCAGCTGTAAAGCAAAAAGAGAGGCTACTGCAGCCGCTACAATTCCCTTTGGTCCCACCCAAGACATAAATGCTATTTCGCGCCAATTAAAACCAGAGCGAATAGTGCTAATCCAAACAATTAAAGGACGTAATCCGAAAGTAACCACCGCAAAGAGTACAATAGAAGCTTCACCGAGTTTTTCAATTTGGTTGAGATCAATCCGGCTTGAGAGTAAAATAAATAAGAGAGAGATGAGTATGATGCTCACATCTTCCTTAAAGGATAATATCTTTTTTAGATTTTGTACCCGCACATTGGCAAGAATAATACCCATAAAAGTGGTAGACATCAGCCCTGCCTCGTGAGCGATAAACTCGGCAAAAGTAAAGGCCATAATTACCATTCCCAAAGCCATTACATTGCGCAAATAGGCGGGTAGGCGGTTTTTTTCTAGCAGCCAACGCAAGAAAAAAGCAGCTAGTGCCCCTACAAACATTCCCGAAGAGACGGTAATAAAAAACTCCTTAAAAACTTCTACTGTATTGGTATTTCCGATGTCACTAGTTTGGATAAACTCGTAAACTAATACTGCTATTAAGGCCCCTAAAGGGTCAATTAAAATACCTTCCCATTTTAATACGCTGTTAATGCGCATATTAGGTCTAACGTTTCTTAAGATTGGAATTACCACCGTAGGTCCTGAAACAATGATAAGAGCACCAAAAAGAAAGGCCAAACGGTAATCTAGCCCAAGTAAATAGTGCGCGGCAAAGCCGCCACCAAAAAGAGTTATTATAGGACCGAAGATTAGTAAGTTCCTAACCACGCGCGCCTGATCTCTTATTTCTCGGAGCTTTAAGGTGAGACCTCCTTCAAAAAGTATTACGCCAACCGAAATAGAAACAAAAGCGAAAAGTAAGTCGCCTGAAAATATTTGATCACCGTCTAGTATTTTTTCACCATCTGGAGTAAAAAGGGTAGAGGCAGGGCCAAGAGCCAAGCCAATTACAATGAGGGGAAGAATAGCAGGTATTTTTATTTTCCAAGCTAACCACTGCGCAAAAACGCTTAATATTAATATGCTTGCTAATTCGGCCATCCCCTCCATGCTTGTCTAATTTTAAAGGCGTTAATTATTTTTCAATCGCTTAGCAAGCTCGGTGGCGTAACTTTTAATATCATCTCTCAGCTTGCGCATGCGCTCTAAACGCTCCGCACCACCAAAGCCTTCCATCTCGATAAAATTAGCACAAATAATTTGGCAAGATTCTTTTTCTAAATTCGTCTCAAGCTTGAGCTTTTCTGAGCAATAGAGTATTAAATTATAGGGGTAGGTGCTAACCTCTCCTAAGCATTTAGAGTTTTGACCCGCTATAACGTAACCATCCTCAGCCATTATGCGCACTGCCTGTGGGTCAATACCGGTGCCTTCTAAGCCAGCACTTACCACTTGCGTACCCTTTCCAAGGAACTTAGTGAGGTAAGCCTCAAGGATTTGCCCACGAATGGAATTATTGCGATCTACGATTAAAACTTTAAGCAAACTAAAACTGTTTATTTCTAACGCTAATGCGGGGAAAGGTAATTATTATTACTCTTGCAATAATAGAAATTAAGAATACTCATACAATGAAAATTTATACAAAGGGAGGCGATACAGGTGAGACTTCTTTGATAGGAGGAGATCGTGTTTTAAAAAACCACACTCGTATTGAAGCCTATGGAACAATTGATGAGCTAAATGCGATTATTGGCATTGTAAGGGATGCCGCAACTCAGAAAGTGGCGGACAAGCAACTGGAGCTTTCTCAAAACATTCTTTTTAGCATTGGTTCGGCGCTTGCTGCCGCAGATGGCCATAAAATGCAGTTGCCCGATTTTGAAGAAAGCGCTATCGAAGACTTAGAAAAAGCTATTGATAGCATGAATGATAGTCTCGAGCCTTTGCGAAACTTTATCCTTCCGGGAGGGGACTTATCTTCGTCCTATTGTCATTTGGCTCGCACGGTATGTAGAAGGGCAGAGCGAAAAGTAGTTTCCATGCAACAAGACTTTGTGGTAGAGCCAAAAATCGTAAAATATTTAAATCGATTAAGCGATTACTTTTTTACCCTAGGTCGTTACTATACCAAATTGAACGCAGGAAAAGAAACTCTGTGGAACCCTCGAAAAGACTAGCACCTTTTTAAAGATCGGCTTTTGAGTTTAATAAGTGGAATAGAATATTTTATTTTCAGTTATTGCAAATAGTACTTGCGCAGGTCAAAGAAAAAATTATTTTTGCAAAAAATTAGCGCCTAATTAGATACTAAATTATGTATTGGACTTTAGAACTTGCTAGCTATTTAAGCGATGCTCCGTGGCCAGCTACAAAAGATGAATTGGTAGATTATTCTATTCGCACAGGTGCGCCATTAGAAGTGGTAGAAAACCTTCAAGCCATGGAGGAGGAAGAGGAAGAAGTTTACGAGTCAATCGAAGACATTTGGCCTGATTACCCTTCTGAGGAAGATTTCCTGTGGAATGAAGATGAGTATTAAATAGTGATATTGCAAAACGTGCAAAGGCTGTCAGTTATTGACGGCCTTTTTTTTTAGAATGTATTCTCGAATCAAGGCTTAGCGCGAAATATAACCGCCACTGCGAATTTTGCTTGCCAATTTAGAAGTAATTGCTTTTTAGTTACTCTTTATCTAGCCTTACCCGAAAGGAAACAAAAGAAAAGGCTCACAAGCCCATAAAAGCTGCCTCTTTGGAAAGCCTCACTGCGGCCGAGTGATCTCCTCAATGCTTCGGAGCTACCCGGTCTTACTAAGGCTTTACTTTAATCCAGCTTTCACCTGCTTGAAGGCCAAGCACTATCTTATACTAACCTTATGAGATGCACGGGATGCGGCGAAAGAATTCCCTTTTGGACTTTAGACTTACTTAAAGAAGGCACCATTTAAAAAAGTATTACTGAGTAGGTATTCCCGTAATTTTATTGTTTAATACCTCTAAAATTGATTGGTATAATTGGTGAGACTTAAAGGGTTTAGTTACATAGCCAGCAAAGGCATTTTTTGCAACGATGTTCTTAGTTTCTACGAGCACATCTGCCGTTAAGGCAATTATAGGGGTGGCCTGATTCGGATTTTTAGTATTGGCAGAAATTTCTCTTGCAGCATCAATGCCACTTTTCTTAGGCATTTGTAAATCCATAAGAATAATATCAAACCTTTTTTCTAGGCTTTTTTCTAAAACCTCCTCTCCGTCACTCGCTATTTCTACCGAGGAATCCCAGCGATTAACTACTTGTTTAATAAGTAATTGATTGATTTCATTATCTTCAGCTACCAGTATTTCCACGCCACTTAAACTAGCTTCTTCTAGTTTAAGGCTTGCTTTTTTCTGCAAAATTTCGGCCTCTTCAGAAGCAAGGGAAAAGGGTAAGTGAAAGCTGAAAGTACTGCCTTTATTAAGCTCACTCTCTAAGGTGAGTTTACCTTTTTGCAATTCTACCAAACGACGGCTAATCGCTAAGCCTAAGCCTGTGCCTCCAAAATTTCGAGTAGTGTCGGTATAGGCCTGAGCAAAACTCTCGAAAATACCTTTTTGCTTCTCTTTTGAAATCCCTATCCCTGTATCACTTACTGCAAAAAGCAATTCTATCGTTTCTGGGTCAATTTGCTTTTTAAGCGTCACTTTTAGGCGGACTTCGCCTTGGGGAGTAAATTTTAGCGCATTGCTTAGTAGGTTAAGTAAAACCTGATTGAGGCGATAAGGGTCACCATTAATTAGACTTGGGCATTTTGGGTCAAGCTCTGATATTAAGTTTAAATTTTGGCTTAAGGCTTTAACGCGCAGCGTTCTTATTAGCTTGTCTAGTAGATCGTTTAAATTGAAGGCAACATTTTCGAAACTTACTTTATTAGCTTCGATTTTCGAGTAGTCTAAAATATCATTGATTATAACTAAAAGGTTATCTGCCGAGTATTCAATAAGGTCTAAGTTTCCTTTTATGGATGGCTCTTGGGCGCCCTCGTTTTTAAGGAGAATTTCGGTTAAGCCAATTATCGCATTCATGGGAGTACGAATTTCGTGACTCATATTAGAGAGAAACTCTGACTTTGCCGCCAGGGCTTTCTCTGCCAGCTGCTTGGCTTTGATAAGTTCTCGCTCAAATATTTTCCGTTCGGTAATATCCAGTAAGGTTCCAGTAATATAATCTTGCTCTTCGGTATTCTCCGATAAGTTTCTTTCGGCTCTCAGGGATATCCAAGTTTCCTTGTCGCGAATTAGCTGGAACTCTAATATTGCACTTTCCTCACCGGGTTCTAATTTCTGAATTTCCTTTAAGAGCTTAATTCTATCTTCGGGCCTTAAGCTATTTGTTAACCACTTAAAAGAGGCATTGGAAGCATTAAATTTAGGAATAGATAGGATTTCATACATCTGATCAGACCAATACCCTTTACTAGGCTGCCGGCGTGGGAATTCCCAAGACCCCAAGTTGGTTAAAGACTGGGCTTTAGTGAAGTTGGTGGTCATCTGTCGCAAGCGGCTTTCTGCAAGGTAGCGTGCCGTAATATCGGTAAGTGTTCCTGAAGCTCCTTTTAGCCGGCTTTCGGGGTCGTAGTCTAGGCTTACAATTGCTTCTGCCCACCTAACCTCTTTCCGCTTATTAAGATAGCGCACGGTATAGCTACTGCTTGTGCTGTCGCCATTTACCAAATTAGAGAGATGCTGAATGCTAATTTCTTTATCTTCTTCATAGACCATGTCGGTAAAACTGCTCCCTAAACTCTCTTCAATACTGTAGCCCGTAACTTTTTCCCAAGCCGGGTTCAGAAAGGTCCAACATCCGTTAAGATCGGTCTGAAATATTATTTCTTGAACATTATTAACAATATTACTTAAGCGCAAATTTAAAGCCTTGGCTTCTGCTGATTTTTCTTCCACACTACTTTGCAGATCAGTATTTAGCTTGTAGAGCTCTTGTGAGCTAATCTCAAGCATATTTTCCGCCTGCTTTAAGTCTTCATCAAAATCTAAATACGCCTGATTGACGGAGTTAATGAAATCCGACAGCCTGGGATCTTGCGCTAGATCTCCTAAATGTTTGCGTATTTGTCGCTTTAAAAGGCGATGGTTTTGATTTGGCACCTAGCTTTCTCTAAAAGTTGTAATAGTCATAGTTTGATTATGCAGCTCACAGGTTGCCCCTTTCGTAAAAGGAGCAATTTCACCATAAGAATAAAAGCCAGTTAGGGTGCAGTTATCACCTAAAACCTCTTGTACGCTTTCTACTTCTTCTTCAACTAATTGTTTGAGTACCAATCGGCGGCCTACGCAGCTTATTAAAATAGCGAGGCTACTTTCCTCCATTTTTGCCACTTGTGCAGCTTCTTCCGCTCCATCAATTAAACGATCTACGTTAGCCTTCATTAATCTTACGTAAGAACCGGTCGGTATATCTCCCGCAAAGGTTAAACTTTGCTCCTCCTCATTAATTCCTAAAATGGTTCGAACCAATGGTTTTTTATCTGATTCAAAACGCATACTAAGGGGAAATAACAAACCAGAGGCCGGTAAGTTCTCGGCTTGGTCACCCAAAAAACTTTTATAGAGCGCTAAAGCAGGCTTTCCGTCTAATTCATAAAGAACATTGTCCTTAGATTTGGTAACATTTCTTTCGATACCAAAAGAGTTCCATCCGCCACGGGAGCCGTAGCCAACTTCTAGGTTTTCGCCATAAAAGCCTATCGCAATAGCGGCTTTATTAATTAGCTTTCCTTCATTATTTAAGAGAACGGTTTCTCTAAACTCAGGACCATCGCCTGCCAATCCGCCAGTTATTTCGCAATGATCCCCAATTTTGTCACGCATCCCAATTACCAGTTGCGAACCATTAATATTTATACCATCAGAGAGTACAAAAATATGCTGTAACTTTTCTTTATCCATGGACTCTATCAAAGTGGCCCCAGAGGAAAGGCTATTCGCTGCATCTCTAATTTCTTGTTCATGGTAGCTTATTTTGGTCTTTTCAAACTCAATAAAGCTAATGCTTGCGGAGTTTTCTCTTACCATGGCGCCGCCGATCTCCCCTGCCGTGCTGCAACCTGCCAATATTGCCTCTGGAAAGGCTTGGCGTATTTCTTGACCTAAATTGCTTTGTTGTAAAAGTTCACGATTAGCGAAGACTAAAATCAAATTCGGATTAAGCTCAAGCTTTTCTAATTCCAAGGAAGATCCGGCCTGGAAAAAAATTTGTTTAGTTCTCATAGATTGGTGATTATCGTCTAAAAATACTAATACTTCCTTTAAAAATATGAGCCTCTCATTTTTTTTTAAGGGAGACCCTTTAAATTACTACGCCGCTAGGCTTTTGCTTAACTTTGCGGCTATTGATTGGATTAAAAAGAAATCAAATTATGTTGGGAAATTTTCTCGCTAAGATATTCGGAGATAAAAGTGCTAAAGATATGAAGGCTCTCAAGCCTATGATTGACGCGGTAAACGCGGAATATCAAAAACTCCAAAGCTTGAGTAATGATGAATTGAGGGCTAAAACTGCAGAGTTTCAATCTAGGATTTCAGAATACATTACAGCCGAAGAAACTCAGATTACAGATCTTAAAGCAAAGATTGAAACCGAAGAAGACTTAGAAACTAAAGAGGATTTTTATACTCAGGTAGATGAGTTGGAGAAAACAATCACCGCTAAAATAGAAGAGGTTTTAGAGGAAATTAAGCCCGAAGCATTTGCCGTAGTTAAAGAAACGGCACGTCGTCTTAAAGAAAACGACAGCCTTGAAGTAAGCGCAACGGAAATGGACCGTAGCTTAGCAAATAAATTAGATGCGGTAGAGATTTCTGGTGATAAGGCCTTGTGGAGTAGTACTTGGTCTGCTGCTGGCTCGGAGATAGTATGGGACATGTTGCATTACGATGTTCAGCTAATTGGAGGCTCGGTACTGCATAAAGGTGCGGTAGCGGAAATGGCAACGGGTGAAGGTAAAACTTTGGTTTCAACCTTGCCGGTATATCTTAATGCTTTGCCAAAGCGCGGAGTACACGTAGTAACGGTTAACGATTACCTTGCTCGTCGTGACTCTGAATGGATGGGGCCGATCTACCAGTTTCATGGTCTTTCGGTAGATTGTGTGGACCGTCACCGACCAAATTCAGAAGAGCGCCGTATGGCTTATCGTGCTGATGTAACATACGGAACGAATAACGAATTTGGTTTCGACTATTTGCGCGATAATATGGCTAGTAGTCCAGAGGACTTAGTGCAGCGCAAGCATAACTTCGCTATTGTAGATGAGGTTGATTCGGTTTTAATTGATGAAGCGCGTACGCCTCTTATTATTTCTGGACCAACTCCGCAAGGCGATCGTCAAGAATTTAATCAGCTTAAGCCGCACGTGGCAAAGCTAGTTGAAGCACAAAGAGCCTTTGTAAACCTGCAACTAAAAGAGGCACGCGAGCAAATTGCCTCGTCAGATAAAAACGAAAAAGAAGAAGGGGCGAAAAAATTATTGCGTGTTTATCGTGGTATGCCCAAAAACAAAACCCTCATAAAGTTTTTAAGTGGCGAAGGGATGAAGACCTTGCTGCAGAAAACAGAGAATAACTTTATGCAGGAGCAAAGTAAAAATATGCACATCATCGACGATGAGCTATTCTTTACTATCGATGAAAAGAACAATCAAATTGATTTAACCGATAAGGGAATTGGATTAATTTCTAGTGATACCGAGCCTGACTTCTTTATTCTGGAAGATATTTCTACTCGCCTATCTGCCCTTGAGGCGGAAGGATTAGAGGCCGAGGAAAAAACGAAAAGGAAGAGCGAAGTGATGCGTGACTACTCGGTTAAGAGTGAGCGTATTCATACAATGAACCAATTGCTTAAAGCTTACACCTTATTTGAAAAGGACGTGGAATACGTTCTTATGGATAACAAGGTGAAAATTGTTGATGAGCAAACGGGCCGTATTATGGAGGGGCGTCGTTATTCAGATGGATTACATCAAGCTATTGAAGCTAAGGAAAATGTAAAAATTGAAGCGGCTACACAGACCTACGCTACCGTTACTTTGCAGAACTATTTCCGCATGTACAATAAGCTAAGCGGAATGACGGGTACAGCCGAAACAGAGGCGGAAGAATTATGGGATATTTACAAATTAGAGGTAACCGTAATTCCAACCAATAAGCCGATTGTACGCGATGATCGGGAAGACATGGTTTTCCGCACCAAGCGTGAGAAATTTAATGCCATTATTGAGGAAATTGCTAAGCTAGTAGAGCAAGGCCGCCCCGTTCTTGTTGGTACAACTAATGTGGAAATTTCTGAGGTACTAAGCCGTGCGCTGAAATTGCGAAAAGTAAAACACAATGTACTGAACGCAAAACTGCATCAAAGGGAATCAGAAATTGTAGCCGAAGCAGGGCAACCCGGAAGAGTAACCATTGCTACCAATATGGCGGGTAGGGGTACCGATATTAAACTAAGTGCAGAAGCAAAAGCTTCGGGCGGATTGGCTATTATTGGTTCTGAGCGTCACGATTCACGACGGGTTGACCGTCAGTTAAGAGGTCGTGCTGGTCGTCAAGGTGACCCCGGTAGTTCGCAGTTTTTTGTATCTCTGGAAGATGATCTGATGCGACTATTTAATTCTGAGCGAGTAGCCAAAATTATGGATCGCATGGGGCTGGAAGAAGGCGAGGTAATTCAGCATAGCATGGTTACCAAAAGTATTGAAAGAGCGCAAAGAAAGGTAGAGGAAAATAACTTTGGTACGCGTAAGCGCTTATTGGAGTATGATGACGTGATGAACTCACAAAGAGAAGTGATCTACCGTCGTCGTCGCCACGCCCTTTACGGAGAGCGTATGCAAGTTGATATTGCTAATATGTTTTACGATACCGTGGAAGCGATTGTTAGTGAAAACCAACCGGCAAGAGACTTTGAAAACTTTAAGCTAGACTTACTGCGCGTTTTTAGCATGGAAAGTCCGGTGGACCAAAATGCTTTTGAGAAAACTAAAGCAGATGAGTTGGTGGGGCAATTGCACAGCGAAGTTCTGAAGGCTTACACTACTAAAAACGAACTTATCGCCGAAATGGCTTTGCCGGTTATTAAGAATGTTTACAATAACCAAAAGGGGCAGTATCAAAATATAGTGGTGCCAATTACCGATGGTCAAAAGGCTATGCAGGTTGTTACCAATTTAGAAAAAGCCGTTAGCAGCGAGGGTCGTCAGCTAATCCGCGATTTTGAAAAAGGTATTTCTTTAGGAATGATTGACGATAAGTGGAAAGAACACTTACGGGATATGGATGATTTGCGTCAAAGTGTAGGAACCGCTCAATATGAGCAAAAAGATCCGCTTTTAATCTATAAGTTCGAGGCCTTTGAGTTGTTTAAAACCATGATGGAAAACTTAAACCGCGAGGTGGCAGCTTTCTTATTTAAAGCGTCCTTACCAGCGCGTGAAGACGCCACTCAAGCGCAAGTGCAACAAAGCCAAGCACCTCGTAAAAGTGCTTACGATCAAATGCAAACATCCCACCCAGACACTAACGCAAGTGGTGGTGGCGAACAAGCGCAACAAGAACGCCCTAAGCGTCAGCCTGTTGTAGCTGAGAAAAAGTACGGTAGAAACGATCAGGTAACCGTGCAAAATTTAAGCACTGGAGAAAAAAAGGAGATGAAGTATAAGAAGGCTGAAAGCCTAATTGCTTCACAGAAATGGATTTTAGTGAGCTAGAAATAAGCTCCAAGAGTAATGAAAGGCCGCAGTGATGCGGCCTTTTTTGTTGATAATCAATATCTTAAAAAATAATTGATATATTTAGACAACCAATAAAGATTGTACTCGTCTATATTATAAGAACCTAAGCGTTGAGCTCTAATCCTGAACATATCATCCGATTAGAAGATATAGAGGCCTATTTAAAGCCTAAAGAAATTCTTCTTAACTCCTCAGAGCAGGAGTTGGTCTTAGCTTGTGCCAAGGGAAAACGCGCTGCGCAAAAAAGAGTTTATGAGTTGTTTGCAGGAAAAATGCTCAATATCTGTCGGCGCTACGCTAAAGATAGAGATCATGCTCAAGACCTAATGCACGATGGCTTTATCAAAGTGTTCTTAAATATTCAAAGTTTTAAAGGTCAAGCTAGTTTGCAAACCTGGATAACTCGCATAATGATTAATAATAGCATTAGCGCCATCCGGAAAGAAGTAAGAAAGGGTATTAAAGTAAACTTAGAAGATGTTCAAATTGCCGAACCAGAAATAATCTACTTCGAATTAGAGGACCAGCAAAGCCTTAGTGCTGCTGATGTGTTTGAAAAAATAAATGAGTTGCCATTAGGCTATAAAACAGTTTTTAGTATGTACGTTTTAGATGGTTACACCCACAAAGAGGTGGCCGCTGAATTAGATATAACGGAAGGAACAAGCAAGAGTCAATTGGCTAAAGCTAAGAAAATGCTCGCCCGTAAATTAAGAGAAGCCCAGTGAGCAAAAAGTTTACAAATATCGAAGATTTTGTACGTGAGAAGCTTAGCTTTCTCGATGGAGCTCCTTCAAACGATTGGGCTAATTTTGAACGTAAACTCCGAAGAGCGGTGCTATTGCGTCGCCTAAAAAGAGCGACTGGTGTTATTGGTTTACTAGCACTTTTATTCGCTGGTCAGCAATATTACCAATCTTACCCTAGCAAGCTCCCTAGCGAAATAGCGAATAGTTCCAAGGAAATTAAGCTTCCGTCGCCTACTATTTTTAACAGTCACTATAGTGCTTCCGCAGATGCGCAGAATGATAGAGCCCTGAGTAGTCCCGAAAGTGCGGTTAAACGTAAAAAGGCCCCCAAACCCAGTCAAGATAAGACCTATTTAGCTGCGACACAGAGCACAGATCATAAACCGATGGATTCGTCGGAGAAGTCTGAGGATGGTCCCCGTTTAAGCTCTCACGGAAATACAAGTGTCGCTCTTGCAGAGAAGCCAGAAAAGCCACTAGTTTTTGAACATCAAACTGCGGTTGAAAATATTGATGCTACTGGTTTAGCTTATGTGGATAATTTATTGAACGATTATCAGGAGCCTGCCCTTAACGAAAAAAGTATTGTGCCTAGTGATGGGCAAGATTTTTTCACTAAAAGCCCAAAAAAGGAAATCTATATCAGCCCTTTACAGGAGAAGGATCCATGGACTTACAGTCTTAATATTTATCCAAACTTTGCCTTTCGCAAGTTTACTATCGACCCCAATAAAAGAGCTCGTTTACACAGCGACTTTATCGATGCTATGGTAAACTCCGAGGCTTCTGGTTTAAATTTAAATTTGGGCTTTGAAGTAAATAAGCGCATTGGTTTAATTACTTACGTTAACACCGGCGTAGAATATATCCGCAATAGTTATTTAGCCGAATTTGATTTTGTGAATTTCCGCGATGCCAATGTAGATTATAGTACGGGCGAGATAACTAGCTATACCATGCGCAGAGACCCCAGCCGCATTGTTTTTAGCAATCAAAACAGCTTTCATTACTTAAACTTTCCACTTAGTATTAGTCACCAACCTTGGGCCACAGAAAATGTGCGTATAAATTTAGAGGTGGGTTTTAGTTTACTCTATTTCTTGGATGCCCAAGGCTCTACGATAGATTACCGAAATTTAGAAGTGATCGCTTTGTCTCAGCGAGAGTACCGTAAATTTATGGGTTCCAGTAGTATTAAGGTAGGTTTACAGTATTATGTAAACCAAAAGTTAAACATTGGCTTGGAGCCCACTTTCATGTACTTTACCAATAGTATTTATACCGAGGAGTATCCTTTTGAGGTAATTCCTTACAGCATGGGACTAAACGTAAACTTACAGCTTAAGCTCTAATGGCCTTGGGCCGTATCTACCGAAGAGTGCTATAAAGCTATAGCTTGGCCAAGCGTTTAATTGCTGCTTCAATGGTTTCCTCATTTTTAGCAAAGCAAAAACGTACTACCTGATTATTGTCGGGCGCCAAATAAAAAGGGCTGAGGGGAATTCCGGCCACACCTTTCTCTGTGCAAAGCCACTCACAAAACTCAAGGTCTTTTTTATCGCTAATAGCTGAATAGTCAAATAGCTGAAAATAAGACCCATAAGTGGGCAGCGGTTTAAAGGCCGTGTGTTTTACAATAAGGTTTTCTAGAAAGACCTGCTTCTTTTTGTAAAAGCCACCTATTTCGCTTAAATCTGTCTGAGCTAAATAATCGGCCAAGGCCAGTTGTACCGGGTGGTTTATACTGAAAATTTGGAATTGGTGGAGCTTTTGAAAGCCTTTCATTAACAAGGCCGGCGCCATACAATAACCCACTTTCCAGCCTGTAACATGGGTGGTTTTTCCTAAAGAGCCGACAACGAAACTGCGTTCGGCCAGCACCGGGTAGGCGCGAACACTGCGGTGCTTGGCGCCATTAAAGACGATGTGCTCATAGACTTCATCGGCTAATACCAAAATATTACTGTTGCCAATGTACTCTTGCAATTTTAAATAGTCCTCATCTTGCCAAACAGCTCCACTAGGGTTGTGGGGTGTATTAAGGATTACCATTTTGGTGCGGTGGTTAAGCAAAAGCTTAAACTGATCCCAATCAATGCTGTAATCTGGGTGTGCCAGTTTTACTGTTATGGCGGTTCCTCCATTAAGCTCAATCATTGGAATGAAGGAGTCGTAGGCTGGGCTAAAAACGATTACTTCATCACCTTCCCGAACGCTAGCGGCTATGGCTGTGGCGATAGCTTGCGTGGCGCCAGCGGTAATAGTGATTTCCTCTTCGGGTTGATAATTACAGCCGTGTTGAGCATTGCTTAACTCACAAAGTATTTCCCTTAAAGCCAGCGCTCCAGCCATGGGAGCGTATTGATTATAGCCTTGCTCCATGTAATGGTTAACCAAGGAGATTAGTTTGGGATCCACTGTAAAATCTGGAAAGCCTTGGGCCAAATTAGTGGCTTCATGCTCATTTGCGAGCTTGGTCATTTTACTAAAGATTGACTCACCAATATGATTGAGTTTGCCCGTAAAACCTAGACTTTTTGTGGAACTATGCATGGAGGAGGAGGGAATTAAGTCTTTTAAACTATTTCAGCAATTCTTTGTTTTAAAAATTATGAAGAGTATTGAGAAAAATCAAATCGTGGAGCTCAAATACACCTTACGCGAAGGTGGTGAAAATGGAGCGATTTTGGAAATAATGGATGAACATTGGCCCTTAAAGTTTTACTACGGATCGGGCCAAATGTTAAAGGCTTTTGAATCAGCACTCCATGGTTTAATGGAGGGTCAGTCTTTTTCTTTTACTCTAAAGCCCGAAGATGCATACGGCATTTTAGACTCATCACAAATTAATGAAATTGCCTTTAAGGATATGCCTGAAAGTGAGCGCTTCCCCAATAAAGATTTTGAGGTGGGCGACCGCTTGGTCTTTAATATTGGTAGTAGTGACGAGCGCTTAGGAACAATTAGTGAGGTGCTGTCACAATCTGTTCTGGTAGATTTTAATCATGCTTTAGCCGGTAAAGAACTTCATTTTGCGGGCCAAATTCTTTTTATCCGCGAGCCAAGAGAAGAGGAGAAAGTGGCGCAACGCTATATCGAGCCCAACGGAATTCGTTCCGACAGTCGCCTGCGTCCAGATTAGGATCTTGCATTGGTCTTGGCCTAGGCTTCTTTCACTCAAAGTGATCCGAATAAGGCTTAAGTTTAGCTTACCTTCGCGGCTTAATATTTTTTATGAATTTCCTTTCAGTAGAGCGCGTTTCTAAGAGTTTTGGTGCACGAGTTTTGTTTAATGAAATTTCCTTTGGCCTAGCCGAAGGAGACAAGGCCGCATTGGTTGCCAAAAATGGTAATGGTAAAACAACCTTACTAAAAATCTTATCTGGCATGGAGCAGCCAGATCAAGGGATGGTAACCTACCGTAAGGATATTGACGTAGAATTTTTACACCAGGATCCGGATTTAGACGGCGAAAAAACGATTTTGGAAAGCGTTTTAAGTAGCGATAATCCAAGCACAGCAGCCATAGTAAATTACGAAAGAGAGTTGGCAAAGGGAGATTATGGCGATCATTATCAAAAAGCCTTCGATGCCATGGAGCGCCTTCAGGCATGGGACTTTGAGGGTCAGGTGAAGACCATTCTAGGTAAACTGGGTTTGCACGAAACAGATTTAAAAATAGCGCCACTCTCTGGCGGACAGAAAAAGCGCGTTGCCCTTGCAAAGATCCTTATTTCGAAGCCTGATCTTTTAATTTTAGATGAGCCAACTAACCACCTTGATTTAGACATGATTGAGTGGTTGGAACAGTTTTTAAGCCAGCGCGGAGTGACTTTATTAATGGTAACACACGATCGCTATTTCTTAGAAACTGTTTGTGATGTGATTTTTGAATTGGAAGATCAGAAACTATACAAACATCCTGGTAACTACTCCGCTTTTTTAGAGCGGAAAGCAGAGCGGGAGGAAGTGGAATCTGTAAATGTTGGAAAAGCGCAGAGCCTCATGAAAAAGGAGCTGCAGTGGATTCGTCGGCAACCTAAGGCGCGGGGCACTAAAAGTAAGGCTAGGATAGATGCCTTTCAGGAAATTAAAAAAGAAGCCAGCAAAGATTTAAGCGACGCCGAATTAAAGATGCGCGTAAAAATGACCCGCCTGGGTAGTAAAATATTAGAGCTTCATAAAGTAAATAAGAGCTACGGCGAGAAGCCTATCCTAGATAGCTTTGATTACGTTTTTAAAAGAGGTGAAAAAATAGGAATAGTCGGTCCTAATGGCGTCGGTAAGTCAACTTTATTGCGCCTCCTTACGGGAGATGAGCAGGTAGATGGCGGAAAAATTGTAGTGGGCGACACGGTAAAGTTTGGCTTTTATACTCAGCAAGGCTTAAAGCTTAATGAAGATAAAAGGGTGATTGAGGTGATTAAAGAAATTGCCGAATACATACCCACAGAAGGGAAAGGAGGCGACATTACCGCTTCACAAATGTTAGAGCATTTTCTTTTTGAAGGTGATAAGCAGTATACTTATATCTCCAAATTGAGCGGAGGAGAAAAACGCAGACTCTATTTGCTGACCGTATTAATGTCGAACCCTAACTTTTTGATTTTAGATGAACCTACTAACGATTTAGACATTCTTACGCTAAACGTTTTAGAAGAGTTCTTATTAAATTTTCAGGGCTGTTTAATTGTAGTTACGCACGACCGTTACTTTATGGATAAGCTTACCGACCATCTTTTTGTGTTTCAAGGAGAAGGTCAAGTAAAAGACTTTCCAGGGAACTATACAGAATACCGAGCGGCAGAAGAGCTGGCAGTAGAAGATAAGCGCCTCCGCGAGGAAAGTATGGTTAAAGCCAAAAAGGCGAAGTCTAAAAGCAGTAATTCTACCAACGAAAAGGAAAAGGCGAAGCTAACTTATGCAGAAAGCTTAGAGCTTGAAACCTTACCCGATGAAATTGAAAAATTGGAGGAGGAAAGAAATCGCTTGGCTTCAGAATTAGAAAAGGCTGCAAGCGATGCAAACCTCGTAATAAGTCTCGGTGAGCAATTGCAAGAAATTACCGACAGTTTAGAGGAGAAAGAAATGCGCTGGCTCGAGTTAAGCGAATACGACGAAGCATAAAAAAACCGATAGCAGCACTATCGGTTTTGGAATCTAAACTAATTCAGCTTAAAATTTTTCGGTGTATTTATGGCAATAAGGAGTACCTCCCTTTTTGTCGTAATAGTCGTGGTGATATTCCTCCTTCTCACGGTAAAATGTTGCTCCCATTGTTATCTCAGTAGCTAAGTCATAACCTTTATCGCGTAAAATTTGGCTTACCTTTTCGGCACTAGCTTTTTGCTCTGCATTTAAGGGAAAAATGGCCGAACGATACTGAGTGCCAATATCTGGACCCTGACGATTGACTTGTGTAGGATCATGGGTTTCGTAAAATACCTTACAAAGCGTTTCATAATCGGTTTTGTTGGGGTCAAAAATCACTTCTACCGTTTCTGCATGCCCCGTAGTACCCGAACAAACTTCGCGATAAGTGGGGTTAGCAACGTCTCCCCCCGCATAACCTACGGCGGTTTCTATCACACCATCTACTTTCTGTAAATAGAATTCTGTTCCCCAATAGCATCCCGAGGCAAAAAGGGCTCTTTCGTAATTTTTATCTGTATTCATTTTTTGTGCGTTTAGGCCAGCGGCGCATAGTATAAAACTAAGGCCAAAAATTAGTGCTTTCATAGTATCTCTTTAACCTAAATACGTAGCTTTTGTTTTTTTGGCTTTCGCCAGAAGGGTTTTTAGCATTGTTTTAACGCAGCGCTGAAGCTATCGTAATCTATTTTAAAAAAGCTGGGTTTCTCTCAAATAGTAATTTCGGGATTAATGGGCTTTTTAAGTAATGGAAAAAAGAGACCTAAGCGATAAAACCTTTGGCCATTAAAACTTGCGCAATCTGCACGGTATTAGTGGCAGCGCCTTTGCGTAAGTTATCTGCTACAATCCACATATTTAGGCTGTTAACCTGACTTAAATCACGGCGGATTCGACCTACAAACACTTCGTCTTTACCTTGTGCATAGCGTGGCATCGGGTAAACATTAAGTTCCACATTATCTTGCACCCTTATTCCTTCGGTGTCGGCTAATAGCTTTTTAATATCGCTCAAAACGAATTCCTTTTCAAAGCTAAGGTTTACACTTTCGCTATGTCCACCTTCTACAGGAATACGCACTGCAGTGGCGGTAACTGCAATACTATCGTCATTTAAAATTTTCTTGGTTTCATTAATAAGCTTCATCTCTTCCTTGGTGTAGCCATTATCCATAAAAACGTCGCAATGTGGTAAACAGTTTTTATCAATTAAATAAGGGTAAGCCATTGGGCCAGATTCGCCTTTACGTTCATTTTCTAATTGCTGTACTGCTTTAACTCCGGTGCCAGAAATGCTCTGATAGGTGCTAACAACCACTCTCTTAATTTGATATTTTGCATGCAAGGGCGCTAAGGTCATTACCATTTGAATGGTGCTGCAATTCGGATTGGCAATAATAAAATCTTCCTTGTTTATATCATCCCCATTTATTTCCGGAACTACTAGCTTCTTGGTGGGGTCCATACGCCAAGCCGAAGAGTTATCTACCACATAGCAACCGATTTCTGCAAATTTAGGTGCCCACTCTAAGCTGGTCGCGCCCCCCGCCGAAAACAAAGCAAGCTGAGGTTTGGCTTCCAGTGCCTGAGAAAGGCTAATAACGCTTAAGGCTTTATCTCCAAAAGGCACTTTTTTTCCCAGCGATTTTTCAGAAGCAACAGCCAAGACTTCATGCTCGGCAAAGCCTCTTTCCTGTAAAACGTTTAACATCACTTCTCCCACCATCCCGGTGGCACCAATCACAGCAATCTTCATTATTCTTAAATTAAAGTTCAAAAGTAACTTAAAAAAAACCCTGATGTACCGCCTATTTTTAACCTTATTTCCACTTTTTAGCTTTTCCCAAACTACTATTCAAGATGATTTTTTAGACGGTGATTTTTCCGCTAATCCCCGCTGGTATGGCGATACTAACCGCTTTTTGGTTAACAGTCAATATGAGCTAAGTTTAGCTGATAGCATCGCAAATACCGCTACCCTTGCTACCCTATCGCCCGTTTCCTTAAATGCTACTTGGGAATTGGAGTTTAGCTTCCACTTTAACCCTTCGGGCAGCAATTTCGCACGTTTTTACCTAATGTATAATCGCTCCTCGGCAGATGGGCAGGGACAAGGCTATTTCTTGGAACTAGGGGGCTCTGCTAGCGATCAAATTAGCCTATTTAAGACCGATGGTAGGCAGGAAACTTTATTGCTACAAAGCCCAGTTGACTTATTGGATAAAAACCTAAATCATTTAGCGGTTCGTCTTAACCGAAACGCCCAGCATAATTGGACCTTAGCCCTAGATACCCTTTTAAACGGCAGCTTTTATACACTAGGCTCTACCATGGATAGCAGCTATTTACAGTCACAAATTATGGCTTGGGAATGTCAGTACACCCGCACCCGCTCCACTAAATTTTTTCTGCATCGGATTAAGGCACAAGGCGACGTTTATCAAGATACAATCCCCCCGAAAATAGATAGCTTGATGGTAGAGAATAATGATTTAATTATTTATTTTAATGAGGCATTAGATTTTAGGCAAAAGCTCCCGGTACAAGACTTTCATTTAGACTCATTGCAATTCCCTCTTGCTTGTAAAATCGACAGCCTTAAACCGCGTATTTTAAGATTATCCTTTGCCGAGCCTTTTGCCATTAATACTCCTATAAAGTTGCATTATCAAAATGTATTAGATTGTTACGGCAATGCGGCTCAAGGGGAAAGTGCTTTCTTAAATTATCAGGCTCAAATAGGTCATCTTATCATTAATGAAATAATGGTAGACCCTTCTCCCGTAGTGGGAGTTCCGCCTCAGGCCTTACCCGAAAGTGAATATTTGGAACTTTACAATGCCAGTCCTTTTACCCTTAATTTGCAAAACTGGCAATTGCAGCTTAACGAAGACTACTATCTTTTTCCCTTTTACAGAATGCCACCAAAAAGTTATCTTATTGTGGCCAGCGGCTCCCATATCGAAGAGTTTGAAAAATATGGTTCTTGCCTCGATATCGGGCTTAGTACTTACAGTTTACTTAATAGTGGGGCAGCGCTAAGCTTATGGTCGCCCGACTCCCTTCGGGTAGATGCCTTAGAATATGATAGCGATTGGTATCAAGAGCCTCTTAAAAGCGAGGGCGGTTGGAGTTTGGCACGCAGTGAATCCAATAGGCAGTGCCATGGGCCTGAACAGTGGCAAGCTAGCGCATCTACCCAGGGTGGTAGCCCAGGTCAAAAAAATGCTTTCTTAACCGAGAAAGTAGATAGTCTGCCGCCACAAGTTGATTTTATGGCTTGGCAAGAGGGGGGCGCAATAGCTTTGCACTTTAACGAAAGCATTGAGCATTTTCTGCCTAATGAGCCGGAGGACATTTTAAGCGAGCCATTTTTGGAAATAGATTCACTCACTTGGTCTCTAAATCGCGATTGCTTAAATATCCATCTTGCGCAAGCGCCACAGTACGGACAGGCCTACTATCTCGGTTTTTTAGATAGTTTAAGCGATTGTAAAGGAAATAAAAGCCTTTTTACTAGGCTTCCTTTCGCCCTTCCGGTAGATGCGCAGGAAGGAGATATTGTGGTAAGTGAAATACTATTTGCTCCGAAGACAGGCGGAGCAGACTTTATTGAAATCTATAATAAGAGCGACCAAGTTTTTGATTTAGCACATCTGCGTTTAGCGCACTGGGCACAAGAGCAGGGCCCTAGTGATATTAAAGTTTTGCGTGCAGAAAGTCACTTGTTTTTCCCCGGTGATTATCTTGCTTTAAGCGGGGATATTTCATTTTTAAAGGCAAATTACTATTGTGAACAGGCCAACCTGATAGCTGCGGATCTACCTTCTTATCCTTCTAGCAATGGTACTTTTGCCTTGCTAAGCTCTCGCTTAGAGCTTATTGATCGGGGCGCTTATGATGATGATTGGCATTTTCAGTTGTTAGAAAATACACAAGGAGTTAGCTTGGAAAGGCTGGATTATGGGCATCTACCGACGAGTAAAAAGTACTGGCAAAGTGCTACTGAGAAAGAAAAGTTCGCAACCCCAGGAAGAGCAAATTCGCAACAGACTATACAATTAGAGCGCGCAGAATGGGAAGCTATTCCGCCTTATTTTAGTCCTAATGGTGATGGGCACTTAGACCTAGCTCAGCTAAACTTTACATGTGAAGGGGGTGCTAGCATTCTCACTGTAGATATCTACACTTCCAAGGGCGAGCTAATCCGTTCCCTAGCTGAATATGATTTTAGAGAGGCGCAGGGTTATTTTTTATGGGACGGTTTTAATGATGCCGGACAATTATTGGGAGCAGGTATTTATATTGCTGTTTTGGAATATTACAATGACCAAGGCATCAGTTCATTATTGCGAACTCCCGTGGTTTTAAGTAGATAATTAATAGCTATGATAAAAGAAGAAAATTTAGAGAAAATCTTGTTTCTAGATATTGAAACAGTAAGCGCCGAGCCCGACTTTGAAGCCTTAGCGGAAGATTGGCAAAAGCTTTGGTCGGAGAAAACACGCTTTCAAAGAGCAGAAGACGAAAGCGCAGCAGATTTCTATCCCAAGCGGGCTGGAATTTTAGCAGAATTTGGACAAATTGTTTGTATTTCCTGTGGCTTTTTCACCTCCAAAGGCGGGCCCATGGAGTTTCGAGTAAAAAGCTTTGCCTCACCCGAAGAAAGTGAAATCTTACAAGACTTTGCCGACTTAATGGCACGCATGCCACAGTACATTCTTTGTGCCCATAATGGTAAAGAATTCGACTTTCCTTATATCAGTAGGCGAATGCTTATAAATGGTGTGCCATTGCCAAATCAGTTTAACAACGCAGGTAAAAAGCCTTGGGAGATTCCACATCTCGATACTCTAGAGCTTTGGAAATTTGGCGATTATAAGAATTACACTAGCCTCAAGCTTCTTGCGGCAATTTTCGGTATTCCTAGCCCCAAAGACGATATTGATGGAAGTATGGTAGGAGAGGTGTTTTGGAAAGAGAATGATTTAGATCGGATTCAGTTATATTGCGAAAAGGACGTAGTAACTTTGGCCAAGGTTTTTTTAAAGATAAACCAGTTAAATGCTCCTCAGGCTTTTGATCAACTTGAATTATGAGTGAAGCCCTTCTTTCGGTTAAAAATTTAGAAATAAGCAGTGCAGATGCAACTATTGTGCATGCGCTTAATTTTAACTTAGAGCCTGCAGAAACCTTGGCAATTGTGGGTGAATCAGGTTCGGGGAAAAGCCTTTCTAGCTTAGCATTAATGGGTTTGCTGCCTAAAAACTTAAAGGCAAAAGGGTCCATTATTTATCGCGGCCAAGAGCTGCTAAATAATAAAGAAGAGGATTGGCGCAAATTACGAGGGCAAGATGTAGCTATGATCTTTCAAGAGCCCATGTCGGCTTTAAATCCTTCCATGACTTGTGGAAATCAAGTAGCGGAAATTTTGGAGGTCCACAGCGATTTAAGTGCTAAGGCAATACGGCAAAGGGTGATTTCTTTGTTTAAAGAAGTTGAACTACCGCGTGCCGAGAGTCTCTACCAATCATATCCCCATCAATTAAGCGGTGGCCAAAAGCAAAGAGTGATGATTGCTATGGCGATTGCTTGCAATCCTAAAATTCTTATTGCCGACGAACCGACTACCGCTCTCGATGTAAGTGTGCAGGCCGGTATTTTAAACCTTCTTAAAAAGCTACAAGAGGAAAAAGGAATGGCCATGCTTTTCATCTCTCACGACTTAGGAGTTGTACGGCGGGTAGCAGATACTATTATCGTTATGCACATGGGGCATATAAAGGAGGCGGCATCTACCGAAAGGCTTTTTCTCTCGCCTCAAGACCCTTATACAAAAGGGCTCTTAGCTTGTCGCCCCACGGCAGATACTTATTATCGCCGCCTGCCTTTGGTGCGCGATTTTTTACAAGATGAAGCACAGCAAACAGAAATTATTAGTCCGACTGTTCGAGAAGATCGAGCTAAAAAAAGCCTAGAGCAAGATCCCTTATTTCAAGTCAATCATCTAGCGAAAATCTATCGAAGCAGTAAAGGCATCTGGGCGAAAAAGGTAGAGCATCATGCTCTATCTGAAGTAGGGTTTGCCGTTTACCCGGGTGAAAGCTTAGGTTTGGTGGGAGAATCAGGTTCGGGCAAAACAACTTTAGGCAGAATCTTAGTGGGCTTAGAAAAAGCCGAACGAGGTCAAGTGTTCTTTAAAGGCCAAGATTTAGTAAAAGCCTCTGCTAAGCAATGGCGCAAATTGCATAAGTCTATCCAAATTATTTTTCAAGACCCCTTCTCCGCTCTAAATCCAAAAATACCCATTGGTGAAGCAATTGCCGCTGTTTTGCGAAAGCGTAAAGGCTTAGGCAGAAAGGAGGCAGAAAGGGAGACTAAAGAGCTTTTGGAAAAAGTGGGTTTACTTTCTGACTATTGTCCGCGATATCCACACGAATTTAGCGGTGGACAAAGACAAAGAATAGGCATTGCAAGAGCACTTGCGGTACAACCGGAATTTATAGTGTGCGACGAATCAGTTAGTGCGCTCGATGTAAGTGTGCAAGCCCAAATACTTAACCTTTTAAACGATTTAAAGGACGAGTTTGGCTTCACCTATTTATTTATATCTCATGATTTGCAAATCGTAAAATATTTCTGCGACCGCATCTTAGTCTTGCAAGATGGAAAGTTAGTAGAAAGTGGTTTTTCGGAAGAGATCTATCGCGAAGCGAAAGAAGAGTATACCCAAAAGCTTATTGCTGCGGTAGAAAATTAGCGAGCAAGTCTTATTTTTTCGTAGTTCACGCACAAAAAAGAGCTATTCGTGCCTTGGGAAGTGCTTACAGCACTCGTTTTTCTATTTTAGCTAAGTATTTAAGAGCTTATGCCGAATTACTATTTAGTGCCATTTATTCTTAGTGCCTTCTTTCTTGGTAGCACTCAAAAGTCACAGAGTCATACTCTGCCATTTAAAAATGAAAATGGTGTTTATGGGGTGGTATATTTAAAAACCCAAGCCACTACCGTAGGTTACGGGTATCTATGGATTCAGCAAGATTTAGTTCGTATCGATGGAGTAGAATTAGACGGTCTTAAATATACGGGAGCCGCTATTCAGGGTTACCAGTTTCCTTTTAATTGTGAAGACTGTTACTTTAAAGCTTCGGGTGTAGCCTGTATAAATTTTGGTGACCAGGCTATGGATGATTGTGGCAACTTTAGCAGTACCGACATTATGCGTGGAGCCTTAGGTAAGTCTTCTCCCGAAGTAGATTTCTCAGAATCTACTAAAGAGAAGCACAATAAAATGCGTCGTCTGAAAGACATTAATGCTTGGGAGGAGCTCGGTTTTGTAAAGTCAATACATATTGATGAGGTGAAAAGCGCAACTCTTAGCAGTATAGTACGTAAGCTTAAAAGACAAATAGCTAAATAGGGATGATAAATTGTATTAGTATGGGAACAAAAAAAGTGGTAACAATAATTGCCATGGTCTTGCTTTGTTTTAATGTTTTTAGCCAGGGTACAGCTACACTTACCATTACGCACATACCAGGGAGAAGTATGATTGATGGAGAGTCGAAATGGGACATTAAAGAATGGCAACGTGCTGAAGCACAAAGCTCAAGCTGCTTTTCCTTTTTAGACTTCAGCCTCTTTGTAAAAAGTAATTATGCCGGAGATGAATTAAAGTACAAGGTAGAGGTTACGAATAACTCAAATTATGAGGTCAGCTTAAACTGTTCTAAATGGGGCTTTGGCAATGGCGGGAGAAATTCGGTGAAGCCTGGAGCAACAATAAATGGTTCAGGTTCTTTTAGTATGAATGGCGAGAGGCTAATAACTTTTTCGAGAGTGCAATTTACCTTTCCCAAAAGTGTTCAAGATCAATATGGCGTGTCTGTTTTATCAGATTATCTGAACTGTGGCGAAACGGCGAGTACACAACTCAATAAAGAAGGGGCTGATAACCAGGCAAATGCTGCCACAGAAGGCGATGCAGAAGGAAGTGCAGGAGCAACGGAAGAGCAAGTGGCTATTAATAATATGATGAGTAGTGTGATGAGTAAACCCACCAGCACGAGAAAGCCAAGCGCGGCTGAGGTGCATGCTAAACATGTGGCCGCCAATAATGCACGGGCAAGTTCTCAAAATACAGGTTCCACGACCTCTAATGGATCTTCAAGCGCTTCGCGTCAATCGGGCTCAACGAGCAGTTCTCAGGCTAAAAGAGGCCCTACGGCAGCCGAATTAGAACGTCAGCGTAAAGCGGAGGAATATGCGCGTAAACAGGCGAAATTAGAAAGAGAAAACAAACAGCGTCAAGAGTACGCGCAGTGGAAGAACCAACAAAATCAAAAGAACGCCCAAATTGCTGCTGCAACTGCCGTTGGAACCGTAAGTATGTTGGCGATTTTGGGTAAGATGATTTATCAAAATATGGGCATGGTTAACTTCGATGAAGTATATCAAAATAAACCATCTTTCTCCTTAGCGCTGGAGTTCGGTTACTCCTTTTTAATACAACCCATCTATTTCAATAGTGCCGTTTACGATGGAGTAGACTATAAATATAATACAGATTACGATTTTACTTGGCCCGTAAACTTTGACTTTAAGATGAAAATGGGATATGAGTCAGATTACATTGGAGCGAATGTTTACGGAGGGACTGGTATTGGGGCTTCTATTATTATGCATAGCTTTAATTTACCAACTTATAATTACGGTGGTCAGATTTATGCCGGACTTCCAAACGCAAAAGGACTTTTCGAGTATCAAGGTGGTGGCCGCGCTATTAGCCAAAATTATTGGTTATTGGAAGAAGAAAGTGGAGATGCATATTCTAGCATTAGCTACAGTCAATTGCGCTACGGTGCTAAGTTTACTTGGGGTAAGTTTACCAGAAGCCATATTAGCTTGGGTTTAATCCAAGAAGGTGTAACTGGACTTGATGATACTAAAGTGCAACGCATTGAACTGCCAGAGCCCTACAATATAGAGGATAGATTTATTACTGGATATTTTATCGAATATAAAAAGGATCACAGCTATAATTTCTTTCTTAATGTTTATCCTAATTACCCTTTTACAGGAGAAATAGAACACTCGATAAGAAACACCTCGGAATCGGATTATGATGATGGTAGCCTTTACTTTCTAGTAGGTTTTCACCGTTCTTTGGATATGTTTTATTAATCAGAATCAATGAATAGATATTTAATTTTTAGCATCCTTTTTATAGGGAGTATATTTCAATTAAGTGCTCAAGTAAAGTATGTTGGGCTTAGTAGGGTAGAGTTAAAAGCTTTATCTTCTGTAGCTGCCACTTTAAATGATAAACAGGAGCTGGAAAAACTAGATAGCTACCTCGTTTTTCTTAATGACTTGGATACTCTAAACCAAGTATTCTCTAAAAAGTTAGCGGAGCCAAGTACTTCCGAAAAATTAAAAGTGGAGCTAAAGACTCGACTCCAAGCCTTAGAGGAACTTAAATACCATGGCAAAAAGTATAGAGAATTTCGCAGCTTAGGAAATGAAGTAGACGCAGGTTTGAGCCTTGCGGAATACTATAGGAGCCTCGAGAAACTAGGCTTGAAAGAATACTTTTTAAATTTAAACGAAAGCCCTGATTTAGAGCCAGAAGCGGAAAGTCAAGATAGAGCAAATATCTCGTATCAATCAACTTCTAAGCTTAGCTATTACCTCGGTATGGGATTAAACTATTCGCTAGTTTCCTATAGCCTAATTGAAGCTGACCCAGCAAGCTTAGGGCCAGGTATTAGTTTTAAGGATGAGCCTATTGGAGGGGTGTCGCGCGATTTTCATCTGGGTGCTTCTTATAAGATTAATCAAGATTTTAGCGCTTATCTCGAACTAGGCTGGAGCGGACATAACTTAACGAATGAATCTAGGGTAAGCATTGTTGATCCAACTATACCGGGCGGTCAAACGAGTATTCTTACCCGACGTAATATCCAACATCGATACACCAATCTACAGTTCGGTGCTGCCTATGCTATTGAGAAAGGACATATTAAACTGGGCTTGCAGTTTTCCTTTTTGAATAGTTTCGATTTAAACATCGAACAGAATGACCCATTTTCGGGGGAAATAAATTCGCAAGAATATAATCCTGAGGCGGAATACGGATTTACTAAAACACGTGGCTTTTTAATTCTAGGCGCAGATTACCCAGTTTATAATTTCAACTTCGGCGATCAGAGGTTTTTTGTTGATGCCTATTTTCAAGCTTCCGTAGGCTTAAGCTCCGTGCTGGATGATGAAGCAGAACCGCAAATAGTCCTTTTTAATAATACGGAAACCTTTAACAATAGTCTATTACATCTAGGACTAAGATTGAGGCTTTAAGGACCTAGCTAAAAGTGGGCGAACTTTACACTTAGCGGCCTTTTCCTTAAATTCGTGCAGACGGTTTAAATAAATAACTTTTGTTTTCCACGTTTACTTTGGTATTCCGATAAACCCTCTACAAACATATTAGCCTAATACTAAGATGGAGCCAGCCTTACAAACCATGATTAACAATATGCCAGAGAAAACTGGTAAATCCTTAGAAGAGTGGAAAAAATTGCTAAAGTCAAAGTCTTTTGCCAAACACGGAGAAGCGCTTAATTTTTTAAAGAAGGAGCATGGACTTACTCACGGTTTTGCCAACACCATAGTTTCGCTTTCGCGAGATGCGCAAGAAGATCCAGCGGATTTAGTAGAACTACAGTATTCCGGTAAGGAAACACTGCGACCTATTTACGATTCCTTGATAAAATGGCTCCCTAAAGTAGGAAGTGATATTTCTATTATCCCCAAAAAGGCTACGGTTAGCATAAAACGGAATCGTCAGTTTCTCTTAATAAAGCCTGCCACCAAAACGCGTATCGATTTAGGACTGAAATTTAATAAGCGCCCAGTGGGAGAAAGGTTGGAAAACTCGGGTCCTTTCGGCAGCATGTGCAGCCATCGGGTTAAGATAAGCAGCTTAGATGAGCTCGATGAAGAGTTGAAATGCTGGATTAGAGAGGCCTATGAAGAGGCAGGCTAGTAATCTTCCTCTCCTTTTTTTGCGGCATCGTAATCGGGATGCTCTAAATAGCTTTCATAGTCTTTTACAAAGTGATCCTTAAAAAACTGTTTCCAAAATAGCTCTTTGCTCATACTGTCGTAATGAATGATGCTGCTTTTATACTGCTTATTCATAAAAACAGACCAGACGCATAAAAAGCTTATGACTAATATCAAGGGTGCTTTAAACAGCTGCTTCTGTTGAGAAAGCCAGTGTAAAAAGGCCGCCATTCCAAAGGCCATAAAAGGTAAAAAGTCGATTAATGAGCGGGCACCAAATCCGCCTCCATACCACCAACACCACCAGCTTAAGTTTACCCAAAGCCCTAAAAAAAGTACACTTATGCTGCTACTAAATAAAAGCTTAGATTTTTTAAATAAAGCTACAAATCCAGCGGCAGCGAAAAGCAATAAAGGGCTGTAAACAAACCAACCTTTGCGATAACTGAACAGGCCATCCCAAATATGTGGGTCTAGAAAAAAGAAGTGCTCATCATTGTAGGAATAAATGATCCAATTACCCGTCATATAGTGCCAGTAAAACAACTGGGGGCTAAGGGCCAAAAAGGCAAATAGGGCCGCTGTAATACCATATTTTAGCCATTCCCCCGCAGTTTTTAAGCTTCCGCTAGATGCGATATAAATGACAGGAAAGAGTAAGACTAGAATATTAGTGGGCCTAATTAAAATCATTAAACCCGCTAAGGCCCCGATAGGGATGGCTAATTTAAAGCTAGGTTTATCATTAAATTTTAAACTGAGGTAGAGAATAGCGGAGACCAAAAAGAAGTTGTAGACGTGGCTCATGGGCTCTACAAAGCTGTAGTGAGGCATATTGCTACCAACATAGATTAAAACTACGCTGAGGTTGGCAAGCCAGGGGGAGAAAAATCTTTGCAAAACTTGCCGGAGAAGGTAGAGCCCCCACAAGGCAAAAAACAAGGAGGAAGCGAGCAAAGCAAAACGGTAGGGTGCGGAAAATCCATCTGCAGCGTAGCTTTCACTAAGGCTGGCAAAAGCATGGCCTATCGCAAAAAAGGGACTGTACATAATGGCCAGGCCTCCCGTCATTTTTACGTAGCGATTTCCTTCTGCATCGCTATTCATATAAAAATGCCGAGCACCCCATTCACTAGTAGGATGCTCAAATTTTAAATCATCGTATATAAAGATAGCGGGTAAATAACTGTAATAGAGGGTCATGTCCCAGTCTATCACCGGTTTTTTATCCCAAAAGCGGGAAAGGCTAAAAACAAAAACACAGACTACAACAAGTAGCCAGTAGAGAGAGTTAGCGGGGAGGCTTTTCTTCATTAAGCCAGTCTCATGGTCGGGATATCGCCGTCTACGATAAGTTTGCCAGCGGTAGCATTTTTAATTTCATCAATACTAATGCCTGGGGCAAGTTCACGCAAGTGGAAGGCTCCATCTTTAATATCTAAAACGCCTAAATTGCTTACTACCTTTTTTACGCAATTTACTCCTGTTAGTGGCAGGCTGCATGATTCCAGAAGCTTAGATTCTCCTGCTTTATTGGTATGCATCATGGCTACAATAATATTTTCTGCAGAAGCAACTAAGTCCATTGCGCCTCCCATACCTTTTACCATTTTGCCAGGAATTTTCCAGTTGGCAATATCTCCATCCTGCGAAAGCTCCATTGCTCCTAAAACAGTCATTTGAACGTGCTGCCCTCTAATCATGCCAAAGCTCATGGCAGAGTCGAAAAAACTTGCGCCAGGCAGTGCCGTAATGGTTTGCTTCCCGGCATTAATTAGGTCGGCATCAACTTCTTCTTCGGTGGGGAAAGGCCCCATTCCTAAAATTCCGTTCTCACTTTGAAACTCTACCGAAATACCCTCGGGTACGTAGTTAGCAACTAAGGTGGGAATGCCTATGCCTAGGTTTACATAATATCCGTCTTCTAATTCTTGTGCAATGCGTTGTGCAATACCATTTTTATCGAGCATAGGTCAATTTTTATTTTAAATCCCAGAGTGTCCAATCACTTTCTTGGAGACTAAAGGTTTCATTTTCGGGGTTAAAGATAAATAGCTTTTGTTCGCTGCTATTATGCGCTAAGTCCTTCAAAATTACAAAAAGACGCCATTCCTGCCAGCCCTTTTCCTGGCTTAAGTAGTCGCGTGCCCTAAAAGCCTGCCAATAAACCTGTTCACCGGCGGGGTTTAGCCCTTGCACCGCGATGGCTAGCTTATGAGCGGGCTTGTCCATTTTAATTTTAAGCGTAGCGGATAAGGCATCTGCCCTAAGGCTATTTTGGCTCTGGTAAATGGTTTTATTTTCTTTAAACTGCTCTACAGCAGGAAGCCTAAAGTTGGCTAAATGCTTTTTTTTGCTCAGTTGCTTTCGCTGAAGTAAATAAAGAGAAGCCTCTGTGCTGTCTACACGCTGATAGTCTTCTCTCCATTGAGGCCAGTCATTTTTTTCACACAAACGATAGTCTAAATAGGGGCTCTTACTAATTTGAAAGGCAGGTAAGGTCGCATCGAATTTTTGCTCTAAAAAATTCCACTGAGGAGCTTGTAAATAGGAGCCACCAAGACTTTCGGCGTGGACCGTGTTTAGGTGCTGGTAAAAACGATTCGGAATCTGTTCTTGCCCCCAGCTTTTAAAGGAAGCCGTACTTAAGGACGTTTGGCTAAAGTATAAAAGGGGGAAGACTAAGGTCCAACTGAGAAAAAAGGCGAGGCTTTTCCGCCCTAGCTGATATTGATAGTCTAGCCAAATAAATTTAGCCATTAATGCAAATACTAACCAGTAGATTAAGGCTCTATCGAAAGGATATTTTAGATTAATCAGCCAATGCCCAATTGGGTAAAAAGCGCTGATAAGCAGGAAAGTTACAATTGCCCAATGTGCCATGTGGGCTTTCTGATAATTTTGCCAAGGTTTAGCAATTAAAATAGCAATCAGGAATAAGGCAGCTGGTGCTAAAAAGATATCTACCGAAAGTTTAGGCGAGAGAACCATATCTTTAAGAGACTCTAAACTATCGCTGCGGAAGCCATTTTGCCCGCCATAATACAATTGTTGATGCTTTTTTAATTGTAAGCTCCACCATAAGGCAAAACCGATGGGGAGAGTACTTAGCAAGCTGAGGCCCAGTTTTAGACGGAAGTCTTGCTGCTGCTGCCAACTTAGGTAAAGTGCACTAATCACAATTAAGCACATTAAGGGTAGGGCGCTAACATTACTTAGAAGAGTAAGAAAGCTAAATACAATTAGGTAGACTATTATGCGATTGTGGTATTCTAAGTAGGCTGCTCGTAAAAACCAAATGCTAGCTAATAAAAAGCTTAGCATTAAGCCGTAACCCCGTGCGTAGCCAAAAAACTCTATGATGCCATGAGTGCTAAAGAATAGTAATAAGGCCCACCACCGAAGCGGGCTACTTTGAATATTACGCATCAGGCGAAAGCCAAAAAAGGCGTACAAGGGGAAGGCTAATAGACTGCCTAAGCGTAAAACCCACTCTTGGTTACCTAAGGCACTGACCGAGAGGAAAGCTAAAAAGGAGTTTAGTAAGTGATTATTGGCAGACCAAAAAGCCTGCCCCGGCCAGAAGGTACCATTCTTTATAAAGAGGAAATAGCTGGTCGCCTCATCAAAAACCAAAGGGTTACTATAAGCACGTGCGCTAAGGTAAAGCCCAGTAATAATACTCAGTCCGATAAAACTGTAGCGGTATAGAGCAGCTTCACGCAAAGGCTTAAGATTGACGAACGGTGCGTTTTTCGATGCGTTTTTCGTAGTTCACCCCTTTAAAGATGCGCTGCACGAAAATACCAGGAGTATGGATAAAGTTTGGGTCCAGTTCACCTGCTGGTACTAGTTCTTCTACTTCGGCAACGGTAATTTTACCAGCCATGGCCATAAGTGGGTTGAAATTGCGCGCGGTTCCTTTAAAAATTAAGTTACCAGCTTCATCACCTTTCCATGCTTTTACAAAGGCAAAATCTGCTTCAAAAGCGTGCTCTAAAATGTGAGGCTTACCGTTAAAATCACGTACTTCCTTTCCTTCGGCTACTTCGGTTCCATAACCTGCGGGGGTGAAAAATGCAGGGATTCCAGCCCCAGCAGCACGGCATCTTTCGGCCAAGGTACCTTGTGGAATAAGATCAACTTCTAGCTCGCCACTGAGCATGAGTTTCTCAAAGAGGTCGTTTTCGCCCACATAGGAGCTAATCATTTTTTTAATTTGACGCGTCTGCAAAAGCAAACCTAAGCCAAAATCATCTACCCCAGCATTATTGCTAATACAGGTTAAATTGCTAGCACCATTAGCGCGTATAGCGTTTATAGAGTTTTCGGGAATTCCACTTAAGCCAAAACCACCCAACATTAGGGTCATATTATCTTTTAATCCTTGGGCCGCTTCCTCAGCGTTTTTAACAACTTTTCTTATCATCTTTAATCGATATCAAATTGGGGATCAACATTATCACCAAGTCCAGTGCTGTCATTACTAAAGCCTTGTCCTTGTGTTGCCTTATAAACATTACAATTTAGTTCAATACTAAGGGGTTCTATCGGTTTTTCAAAATCCCCTTTACTAATACCAAGGTCGGGGTTTTCGTAGCACTTGCGCATAAATAGAGCCCACACGGGCAGGGAAACTGTAGCTCCTTGGCCATAATAAGTAAAGCCAAAATGAGCAGAGCGATCCTCACAACCGCCCCATACCCCGGTAATTAGGTTGGGAACCATACCCATAAACCAGCCATCGGCATTGTTTTGGGTGGTGCCGGTTTTTCCAGCAATGGGGTTGGTGAATTTATAGGGAAAACCAGTTACTACATCATAGCGGTAATTACCCCATCCTAAGCGCAGGCGTCGCCCAGTACCATCGGTAGTTACTCCTTTTAAAAGGTCGGTAACTACATAAGCATCTTGGGCACTCATTACCTCATTGGTGCGGGGGCTAACTTCTTCGAGGATAACGCCGTTTTTATCTTCAATACGTGTTATAAAAATCGGTTCGGTATAAACTCCTTTGTTTGCAAAGGTGGTGTAGGTACCCACCATATCATATACTGATAAGTCTACTGTTCCTAAAGCGATAGAAGGTTGTGGATCAATCTCGTCTGAAACGCCCATTTCGTGTAAAAGTCTAATTACGGGTTCGGGTCCTACTTGTTTCATTAAATAGGTGGTAACCGTATTAACACTGTTTGCCAGGGCGTGCTTTAAGGTGAAAACTCCGCCGTATTCTTTATTGGAATTTTCGGGACACCAATCTTTCAAGAGATTAAATTTACCTCGTTCTATACAAGTTCGAACATTGGGCACTTCAAAACAGGGTGAATAGCCCTTTTGCTTTATAGCAGTGGCATATACAAAAGGTTTAAAAAGAGATCCGGCCTGTCTTTTTCCCTGAATAACGTGGTCGTACTTAAAGTGACTAAAATCGATGCCTCCAACCCAAGCTTTGATAAAGCCTGTTTGCGGTTCTACGGAAAGTAAGCCACTTTGGTAGAAGTGTTTATAATAGCGGATGGAATCCATCGGGCTCATTAGCGTATCTATATCCCCATTGTAAGAGAAAACACTCATTTGACGAGGGGTATTAAAAATAATGTCAATGCTGTCCTTAGACATGCCTATTCTCTTAAGCGTGCGATAGCGGGGCGTACGACGCTTTGCTTGATGAAGGATATTGTCTATTTGTGATTGTGTTACGCGGTGAAAGGGGGCTGATTTGCGGTTCTTCTCGCGCAGAAAGAATACTCTTTGCAAATTACTCATGTGCTCATTAACCGCTTCTTCGGCATAGGCTTGCATACGTGAATCGAGAGTAGTGTAAATTTTTAAGCCATCGGTGTAGAGATTATAAGAGCTGCCATCTGGTTTGGGATTATCCTTAATCCAACCGGCCATGTACTGGCGCAGGTATTCGCGAAAATAAGGAGCTTGTCCGTCAAAATGCCTCTGTCTGCGAAAGTCTAGAACAATTGGTCTATCCTTTAAAGTATCGTAGGCGGCTTGGCTAAGCATGTTGTTTCGTAGCATTTGACGATAAACCACATTTCTGCGGTCTTTCATAAGCTCAGGCTTTCGCTTCGGATTGTAGAGGGCGGGGTTTTTAGCCATCCCCACAATAACAGCAGCTTCTTCAATGCTAAGGCTATCGGTACTGGTATTAAAGTAAATAGCTGCAGCAGAGTGCACGCCAATTGCATTATAAATGAAGTCTAATTGGTTGAAATACATCGCAATAATTTCTTGCTTTGTATACTGTCTTTCCAATTGCACGGCGATAATCCACTCTTTTAATTTCTGGCGGATGCGATCGATAATATTTTTAGGTTGTTCGGAAAACAACTGTTTGGCCAATTGCTGGGTGATGGTACTGCCCCCACCTTGCGACCCTAGTTTTATAACCGCCCGTGCTAGGGCTTCGAAGTCTACACCCGAATGGTCATAGTAGCGTTCATCTTCCGTGGCCACTAAAGCGTTTACCAAATGAGGGGAAAGCTCCTCGTAATCAACATGGGTGCGGTTATCGTGATAAAATTTACCGAGAACTTCGCCATCGGAACTTATAATTTGGGTGGCTAAATTACTCTTAGGGTTTTCAATTTCGTCGAAAGTTGGTAAGGGGCCAAAGCCGCCTAAAGCAGTAATTGTAAAAAGAATTACCACACTAAAAACGCCTAGAAAGATTAACCACCAGAAGAGTTTTACGTAGCGGCGATAATCATTCTTTTTGGGGCTATTGCTTGTTTTGGCCATCTTCGATTTTATAAATTGTTAAACCCACTTCTTCAACGCCAGCAAGAGCTTTTTCGCGCATAGCCTGCCTAAACTCAAAAGTGTAGATACCTTTCTGGCGAAAGCTTAAAGGTTCGCGTCGGTAGGGGCGCTGAAAGGTTTTTAACTCACCAATGCCATCGCCTAACCAGCGGCCATAGGCATCGGCCAGAAAAATTTGGGCGGTATCAGCATACTCGGTGTTTTCTTCCGAACTGATTTTACGAAAAAGGTAAAGATTGCTGTAAGGATAGTTATCGTTGGCGCGCAGATTGAATATTAAAGCGTAGGCGCTGCTAGTATCTTCAATTTTCACCTGAAAGCGTGCGCTGCTATCCGCTAACCAACCATTTTCGTCAACACTTAGGTATTCTTCAAAATAGGGGCTTTCTTCACAGCTGCTCAAAAAAACAGTGATGCTAATAAGTAGCAGGGCCACCAAAGATTTATGCCAAAGCTTTTTATTCACCTTTATTGCCTTTGTTTTTAGGTCTGTACTTTCTGCGCGCTGGACGCTTCTTGGCCGTACCATTTTCCTCATTAGCTGCTTTAGCTTGGGGATTGTTGTTTTTAGAATCTGGGCTTTGTTTAGGGCCAGCTTTCGCTTGGTTGTTTTTCGAATTGCGCCCACCGCCAGCTCTATTATTAGGGCCTTTTGCATTGGGAGAGTTGTTGCCACTGCGTCTACGATTAGCATTTCCCCTGCCTTTTCCTCTGCCCTTGCCACCTTTATTGTCGAAACGAGTCAGCTCATCCTGGCCTACCACGTTTTCGTAGGTCTTTTCTTCGGTTGGAACATTGTTCACGTTAAAACTATCAAGGCCTTCAGGTTTTTCACCCTTTTCGTTCATAGCCATGATTTTTTTCACGTCTTCCAGTTTAAGGGCGAGCCACTCGTTGTTTCCTGGTTGAGGATTCGCATACCATAAAATCTCCTTGAAAATGTCCATTTTCATAAAGTAGGCCTCACCAACTTTAGTCTGTAGGTTTTTGCTGGTATCTGGAAATTTTTTCAGCGCATCTAAATAGGTATCCAACTCGTAATTGAGGCAGCATTTTAACTTACCGCATTGCCCAGCAAGTTTAGTAGGATTTAGGGACAATTGCTGGTAACGGGCAGCAGCGGTATTAACCGAACGAAAGTCGGTAAGCCAAGTGCTGCAGCATAACTCTCTACCGCAAGAGCCAATACCACCAATTTTACCCGCTTCTTGGCGTGAGCCGATTTGGCGCATCTCTACGCGCACCTTAAACTCAGAGGCAAAACGCTTAATAAGTTCGCGAAAGTCTACTCTTTCTTCGGCGATATAGTAAAAGGTAGCTTTAGCATTATCGCCTTGAAACTCTACATCGCTCAGCTTCATGTTGAGGTTTAACTCTTTTACCAGTTCACGGCTGCGCACCATGGTGGCATGTTCGCGCTCTTGTGCTATTCGCCAAAGGTCAATGTCGCGCTGATTAGACTTTCGGTAAAGTTTTTTAACCTCAGAAGACTCTACGTTTAGGCGCTTCTTTTTCATTTGCAAGCGAACCAATTCTCCCGTAAGGGAAACCGCACCAATGTCGTGACCAGGAGAACCCTCCACGGCCACTACATCGCCCATATAAAGTTTAAGATTATTAACGTTTTTGAAATATTCTTTACGTCCGTTTTTAAAACGAACTTCTATGCAATCGAAGGGATTAACCGAACTCGGTAGTTCCATATCACTAAGCCAGTCAAAAACTGTAAGTTTCTCGCAGCCATCTACGCCACAAGAGCCATTACTTTTACAACCTTTTGGAATGCCACTAGTACTACAACTTCCACAACCCATTCAATCTATATTTTGTGTGCATTAAAATAAAATTTGTGCTATCTCGCAAAGATAGGATTTCGTAACTATGGTAAAATCTATATCCGCCTATCATTTTTGGCTAATTTTAGCGTTTGTATACGCAAGAAGCTCAGACACCATGAATAAAAGCTATTGGCTCATTTTTCTTTTCCTTCCTTTTATCTCTATATCTCAGGTATCCAACAATTTAGGAGTTTGGGTAGATCACCTTCCCTACACTCGTTCGGTAGATATCTTAGAGAATAATGACGTAACTTATGTAGCCACCGAGCAAGGTTTATACACTTACGATCTGCGCGACCGAGCCATTAACCGAGTTTCTAAGGTGAATGGACTTAGTGACGTAGGCTTAACTTGCATTGCTTACAGCGAAAGATACCAAGAACTTTTAATTGGTTACGAAAATGGTAACCTCGATATTTTTAGGGGCGGTGAGGTAACTACTTTTCCAGACTTACGCTTAAGCAGCAATTACAGTGGTTTAAAGCGAATAAACCACATTCACATCTTAGATAGTGTGGCTTTCATCGCAACCGATTTTGGGATTCTTGCCTATGAAATCCCCACGGGCTTGGTACGCGAAACTTATATTATTGGTCCAAATGGCGTAAACCTAGCGGTGAATGAAATTACCGATGATGGAGACACTCTTTACGCCGCCACGCCACAAGGGCTTTATAAAGCACCTTTAAATTCCGCTAAATTCTTTTTCGAAAACTGGAAGCAAGATCAAAAAATTAGCCGCTCCATTAATTTGATCTGTTATTTTGATCAGCGATTATTTGTAAATCGCAATATCGAACCCAATCAGGATTCTATTTTTTATCGCGAAAATGGCCAGTGGTTCCATTTTGATGCCAATGAAATTGCAGATAACCGTTATTTAAGCGCCTCTAAAGGAACCTTAGTAGTGGTTAATAATTTTAGTGCACGTGCTTACGATGAGAATTTTCAATTTGTAAAAAACTGGAACTCTACTACGGTAAGCGACACCGCATTTAATCCCGTTGCAGCGGTGATGGGTACTAATCCCGAAAACTTTTGGATCGCTGATGCAGCTTCCGGGGTTTACCAAGTTTTTCAAATTTTCCCGCTACCCTTAGTGCCGAATAGCCCACGTACCAAAAATGTGCTAAGCATGCAGCAAAGCGATATTGGCTTAATAGTTAGCCCAGGCGGTATCGATGCTGTAGGAACTCCGCAGTTTAATGCGGAAGGTTTTTTTAGGCTGGAAGAATTAGATTGGACGAATTACCCAAATAGCACCTTTAATGGTTATAAAGATATTGTAAAGGTAATGCCACATCCTACCGATCCGGAGATATTCTATGCTTCTAGTTATGGTAATGGAATTTTAGAATTACGGATATCTGGGGAAGAGCCCGAATTGATTCGGATTATAAATGAGCAAACTACCAATGGGGTTCTACCCTCCATTCAAGGGGCAAATAATCATCGTGCGGCAGATATGTCAATGGATCAAGATGGGAATATTTGGTTTGGTAATGCTCTTACCGATAGACCTTTAGGGGTGATTAGGCCTGATGGTGAAATTGAAAGCTTTAGCTTAGGGTCGGCCGGGACAGGTGCCAACATTCTTAAAGTAATGGCCACTCGTTCTAACCAAGTTTGGTTGCAGGTGCGTAATGGTGGTTTAATTGTAGTGCGCTTAGAGGATGGTGTGCCAGTGGAAAACCGCAGCCTTGGCTCTTCGGAAGGTTCGGGGAATTTGCCATCAGAAACGGTGCTTTCCTTTGCAGAAGATTTGGATGGTGAGATTTGGATCGGCACCAATGAGGGCTTAGCAGTACTTTTTAGCCCGGAGAATATCTTTGAGGCGAATCGCAGCTATGATGCCTCTATTATTGTTATAGATGAAGATGGCGACGGAAATGGCGAACGAGTACTAGGAACCGAGGCTATTAATGATATCGAAATTGACGGATCTAACAAAAAGTGGTTTGGAACGGTAAATAGTGGTGTGTTTTATACCAATGAGAATGGGCGGGTGCAATTATTACGCTTCTCCAAAGAGAATAGCCCTTTGGCCAGTAACACTATTTTAGATATTGAAATTGATGATGAAACGGGCATGGTGTATTTCGGCTCAGATCAAGGCATTGTTTCGTATCAAGGTCAAGCAACAGAAGGGGAGGAGCGAATGACCGATGTCTTTGCTTACCCCAACCCAGTGGAACCGGGTTATTCGGGCCCTATTTTGATTAGGGGCTTAGTGACCAATGCGCAGGTGAAAATTGCAGACATTGATGGCAATATTGTTTTTGAAACGGTAGCTGAGGGCGGCCAAGCGATTTGGAATGGCAACCGCTTTAATGGCGAGCGGGTTGCTTCGGGCGTTTATTTAGCCCTTATTAGTGACGACCTTGGTGCCAATACTGAGGTGGCTAAAATTTTGATTATTAATTAATGCAAGTTCGCGGTGAAGCGATAATTCTGCGCGCAGTAAAATATGGGGACGCCAGTATGATACTGACGGTTTTCGGCCCAGAATGTGGCTTACTCTCCTTAATTAGCTCCGTTTCTCGTAACAGTAAAAAGGGGCTGCGAAAACCATTGATGCAGGTTTTAAGCTTGGTTGAAATAATTTACAGCGACAAATCTAAAGGTGAATTAAAACGGCTTCAGGAGCTGCGCATCTTGCACCCTTATCAGGAAATTCCATTTGATCCCGTTAAATCTTGTTTGGCTCTTTTTCTGGCAGAGCTTCTCAGTAAATCCTTAAAGGAAGAAGCGACCGCTCCATCGCTGTATCAGTTTTTAAAAGAAGCCTTTATTCACTTAGATGAGGAACAGGCTTCTTTGGCTAATTTTCTGCCAGCATTTTTAATGGACTTTAGCGCTTACTTGGGTTTCGAACCTCATTTTAAGGTGCATAGTGAAGCGCCGTATTACGATTTATTAGATGCGGAGGAGATCTTTAAAGAGCCGCTGCATTCTTATTATCTCTATGCAAATGAGGCCGCCATTTGGGCTGCGCTGCAAGCAGAAGGGTATAAAAATTCAGCACAAGTTTCTTTAACTAATTCGGGTCAAAGGCGCCAAGTTTTAGAAAATATGTTGAGTTATTATCGACTGCATTTTAATGACTTTGGACAGCTTAAGTCATTACCCGTTTTGTACGATTTACTGCACTAAGGCGTAATTTCTAAGGTGTTTAAAATGCTTTCTAATTCGAAAAGCGTTTTGCGTTTCTTTTTATCAGGCTGTAGTAAAAACGCATCTATGTAAATAAGTTGTTGATGCTTTTCATCGTAAATACTATAGCTTACAAATGGGCCACCCATTATATCGCCTTTGGTACGCCATAATCCCCGAGTCTTTAAAGCGAAGTTGTCTCCAATTTCGGTTGGAACCGTTTTGGGTTTAATAAGATCTTCGGTAATCATAAAACTATTCTCGCGGGCACCCGGAACATAAAGCTCGGTGAGACTATCGCGCAGGGGAACAATATGCTCGCCAATTATGGCGCCTTCTTGCGGAAGCGGGCCTCTGTAAATTATAATGCCCATATCATTCACTTTGGTGCGCCGCCAGTAAACTACCAGGTTTTCTTTTTCTACGCTAACTTCAAAGTCTTTTGGGATCGCAATTTTAAGGTGGTTTTTTGCTAAAAAATCAGGATATGTTGAATGGGTAAGAGCCGCAATGCGAGAGTTCATGCGGGTCATCTCACGTGCCTCAATAGTGGCCTCAATCCTCTTATTCTCTTCTAAAATTAGCTTGCGCAGAAGGGCTTCTGTTGGGGCTTGCAGGTAAAATACAATCTGGTCGCGTGCCCACTTATCGTTTTCGGAGGTGAAAATAGTGCTGTCGCCCAGGCTCATTAAAACTAAATAGCGCGAGCGTTTTAAGAGCTTACCAAAGTCACGACTTTGCACTTGTCGAACGGTAAATAAAGGCTCAGGCTGCGGAAGGCCATAAGTCATGGCGGTAAAATGCTTTTGAAACGCATCTCCAGCAGGGCCGTCCCAAACCTTATCTCTCGCAATCACTAAAATATCTAAAATACCACCGTTACTGGGAGGAAGAACTTTTTCGTTGCCAAAAAAATTAGTTCCATCCGAATCCTCTCCGTTATTAGTGCAAGCTGCTAAAAAGCTAATACTGAACAAGAGGAGAAGGGAGTATTTTAAGGCTTTCATAGTTTTAACTTTCGCGGTAGATTTTTAAAGTCATACCTGGTTTAAGTCGGCGGGCATTATCAATATTGTTCCACGACATTATGTTTTGAGCGCTAATGCCGGGGTATTTTTTGGCGATAGAATAAAAGGTTTCGCCATTGCGAACTTGATAATTGTCGTATTTACCAGTTTTACTGGGTGTACTTTGGGGGCGACTTTCTTTTTTAGAACTGCTGGCCACGGCTTTATTGGGCATTCTTCGTGGGTAAATAGTAAGTCTTTGCCCTACTCGGATGGTATTACCCCGCAGTCCGTTCCAATTACGAATGCTACGAGCGCTAACGCCATATTTCTCACCAATAGTGCCTAGAACTTCGCCACGGCGAACCTTGTGACGGATGCGATTATTATCGACAACCACGGCTGGGGTTTCCGTTTTAGTTTCTTTAAAATGCTGGGCGGCAATTTTATAAATGGAGTCTTCATTGCTAACAAAAAGCCCAATTTTATCTTGTGGTAAAACTAAAGCGTAGCTGCCATTGGCCTTTTTGGGGATTAACTTGTGACGGTAGGCGGGGTTTAAAAATTCCAGCTCCTCCTCACTAATATCAATTAGTTTAGTGATTTGCTCAAAGCTAATACGCTCTTTTACATTTATGGTATCGGTGCTAAAAAAGGAAGGCTTTAATTGAGTAGGGTAAATAAGGTGCTCTTCATGGTAGTTCATGATGTAATTAACCGCAATAAAAGCGGGCACATAGCTAGCCGTTTCTCTTGGTAAAAAGGGACGAATAGACCAATAATCTTTTTGTCCTCCGCTGCGGCGGATAGCCTTGTTAACATTACCAGGGCCAGAATTATAGGCAGCTAAGGCTAGATTCCAATCGTCGAAAATGCGGTAAAGCTGAGTGAGATATTGACAAGCCGCTTCGGTGGACTTTATAGGATCGTTACGCTCGTCGATATAGCTATTAACATTTAGCCCGTTAATCTTTCCAGTGGCATACATAAACTGCCACAGTCCGGTTGCCCCTACTCGCGAACGAGCCATAGGATTAAGAGCAGACTCTACCACTGCGAGATATTTTAACTCAAGCGGCATATCGTATTTATCCAAAGCTTCCTCAAACATGGGGAAGTAATATTGCGCTAAGCCGAGCATTTTACTTACTTGTTCGCGACGACGTAGGGAGTAAAGTTCGATATATGATTTTACGGTAGAATTATAGCCGAGTGCCATCGGGCTTAGCTCGTTGAGTGCATTTAAGCGAGCGGTATAAATACTATCGCTAAAGCGTGGGGCCTCGGCGTTTGTTGTGTTCCAAAGCATCAAGCTATCGGAGTCGTTTAGGCGCGCACTGTTTAAATCTTCAAAAAAGCTAAGGCTCATTAAGCTATCCAACCGTGCGGCGAAAGGGTCATCTTCTAATTGTATTGCATCTAAGGCAATAAGCTTGGGCTTAACAATAGTATCGGTTTCGCCTTTTTTAGGGTTTCCCCCTAAAAGTATAGCGGGAAGGAATAATACCTTGGAAGTGAATATAATTATTTTGTTCTTCATGAGAATGAGGCTAAGAAGGGAATTTACAGAATAAAATCAAGCTCTTCCCGCAGCTATAACGAAAGGATTAACCTTTAATTGTTAATTATTGTTTGCGCAAATTGCAGCAAATCAGCCTCTTCGTATTTGGCAGCAGTAAATTGCATTCCTAGAGGTAAGCCGTTTTTATGTTGGGATAGAGGTAGAGAAATAGATGGGCAACCAGTTATATTAGCGTGAACCGTAAAAATATCCTCCAAATACATTTGGGTGGGATCCGTTTCTACTTGGTCTATCGGAAAGGCTGTGTGTGGTGTAGTAGGAGAGAAAATGAAATCATAATCTTCGAAGATTTCATTGGTTTTGTCGCTTACTAAACGACGGGTTTTTTGGGCTTTTCCATAATAAGCTTCATAATACCCGCTGCTGAGAACGAAAGTTCCCAATAGAATACGACGTTTTACTTCTGTCCCGAAGCCTTCAGTACGCGATAATTTGTAGGTACTTTCTAAATCGTGGGCATTGGGGCTGCGATAGCCAAAATGAATTCCGTCGTAACGCGCTAAATTACTGCTTGCTTCGGCGGTGCTTAGGATATAATAGGTTGGGACTAAAAAGTCGAGCAGAGGAAAGTCAATTCCTTCGACGGTGTGGCCCGCAGCCCGTAGTTTTTCGATAAATTCTTCTGCTTTTTTACGTACCTCGGGGTCTAATTTTTCATTTTCTAGCACATCTTTAAAATAGGCAACTTTACGCGCTTTGTTTTCCCCATCTAGGGAAACCGGGCTTACTTCGCGCTGACTGCAGGTATTATCGTATTGGTCGGGGCCGGCCATTATTTCGTATAAGAGGGCGGTATCTTCTACCGAGTTGGCAAAAGGACCAATTTGATCGAAGCTTGAGGCGAAGGCAATTAAGCCATGGCGAGAAATACGACCATAGCTAGGCTTAAAACCATAAATACCCGTAAAGCTTGCCGGCTGACGAATAGAACCACCGGTGTCGCTTCCTAAGCTGGCCATACATAAGCCAGCAGCAACCGCCGCTGCACTTCCGCCCGAGGAACCACCAGGTACTAGACTTTTATCTAGTGGGTTTTTAACCGGGCCATAATGGCTAAAGCGATTGGATGAGCCCATGGCAAATTCATCGCAATTGAGGCGACCAATAATAATGGCATCTTCCTCTAAAAGCCTTTCTACGCAAGTGGCAGAATAAAGAGAGGTAAAGCCTTCTAAAATTTTGCTAGATGCGCTAAGGCCGTGATCTTGGTAGGCAATATTATCTTTAATGCCAATAACCATTCCTGCCAGCTTTCCTGCGGTGCCATGCTCAATTTTAGCATCAATAACTGTTGCTCTGCTGCGTGCATCGTGGGAATAAACTTCTACAAAGGCATTAAGATCTTGATGATCTTCTATTTTTTGCAAATAATGCTCTACTAGCTGAGTACAGCTAGTTTTACCATTGTTTAAGTCGCTTTGT